>DASVTZ010000203.1 GCA_036387335.1 Longimicrobium sp. | reverse complement strand
CGCCCCACGCGACCAACACCTGTAGGGGCAGACCTGCGTGTCTGCCCTCCTCCGCCACCATCCGACCCCTGCCTTCCGGCACCGATGCCTTGTAGGGGCGGCCCCATGTGGCCGCCCGTGCCCGCCGCCGCGCCGGTGCCGGGATGCGCAACCAACATTAGATTTGCGCATCCGACCCACCCGACGAACAAACGATGTCGACCCACACAGAAACCAACACCGGCGCCCTCACCGCCGCCGAGACACTTCGCGAGCACGGCCACCGCCTGATCGACCAGATGGCCGACTACCTGGCCACGGTGGACGAGCGCCCCGTCTCCACCCCGCACGCCCCGGGCGACCTGGCGCGCCGCTTCGCCGAGCCTCTCCCCCGCGACGGCCGCCCCGCCGGCGAGGTGTGGGACGATGTCTGGGAGAACGTCGTGGGCGACGCGATCCACTTCGCCAACCCGATGTACATGGGCCACCAGGTGGCGCCGCCGCTCCCGCACGCGGTGCTGGCGGATGCGCTCGCGTCGCTCCTCAACCAGTCGCTCGCCGTGTGGGAGATGTCCCCGACGGGCACGCTGGTAGAGGCGCAGGTGATGCGCTGGCTGGTGTCCGCCGCCGGCTTCCCCGCCACGGCGGAGGGGACGCTCGTCTCGGGCGGGAGCGTGGCGAACCTTACGGGCCTTCTCGCCGCCCGCGAGGCACGCTTTCCCGGAAGCTGGACGGACGGAATCGCGCGCACCGCAGATGCGGAGCGCGCGGTCCTCCTCGTATCCGGCCACTCGCACTACTCGGTGGAGCGCACCGCGGGGTTAATGGGGCTGGGGAGCGAGGCCGTCGTCTCCGTCGCGGACCGCGGCGGGAAGATGGATCCCGCGGCGCTCCACGACGCGCTCCGCACGCTGAAGCGCGAGGGGCGCATCCCCTTCGCCGTGAGCGCGACGGCCGGCAGCACCGCCACGGGCCTCTTCGACCCGCTGGACGAGATCGCGGACGTGTGCGCGCGCGAGGGCGTGTGGATGCACGTGGATGGCGCCCACGGCGCGTCGTTCCTGCTCTCGGACGGGCTGCGGCACCTGGTGCGCGGCATCGAGCGCGCGGACTCCATCGCCTGGGACCCGCACAAGATGATGTGGATGCCGATGTCCACCGGCGCCGTGCTGGTGCGCGATCGCCGCCACCTCGACGCCGCGTTCCGGCAGAAGGCGCCGTACCTCTTCCACACACGCCCTGGCGACGACCGCTCCTGGGACGCGGGGCGGATGACGCTCCAATGCTCGCGCCGCTTCGACGCGCTGAAGCTGTGGATCGCGCTCCAGCACCACGGCGCGGACCACTTCGCGGCCCTGCTGGAGACGACGGTGCGCGCCACGCACTCGCTGCACGCCAAACTGGCCGCCGCCCCGGACTTCGAGCCGGAGCACGCGCCGGAGTCCAACATCCTCTGCTTCCGCCACCTCCCCGAGCGCGGCGATGACTTCCAGTCCGAGCTCCGCCGCCGCTACAACGAGAGCGGCGCCGGCTGGATCACCACCACCGTCCTCAACGGCCGCCGCGTCCTCCGCGTGACCCTGATCAACCCCCACACCGCCGACGAGCACCTGGACCGCCTCCTGGACGGCCTCCGCGAGGTGGGGCGGGGGATCGCGTGAAGCACAGCGCCGCGTGGTGATCCGTACCCAACATCAAGCCACGGAGTGGCGGAAAGCACGGGCAGCCACGTGGGGCTGCCCCTACGAGGATTGGGGTGCGGGTGGCAGGGGTCGCGGAAGCGAAGGCGAGGGCGCGATAAACCCCGCCCCTGCCACAGATGCCGGGTTACAGGCGGAGTGCACCCTTTCCCCCGCTTGCGGGGGAGAGGGCCGGGGAGAGGGGGACCCCGCAGCGCACCAACGCATCCGGCCCGCCACGAACTCTCGCGGCGGGCCGTACCCCCCCATTCCCCATTCCCCATTCCCCTCCTACCGGTCCCCCAGCGCCGCGATGTCCCGCGACCGTAGCGCCCCGCCCGCCCCGAGCAGATCGATCACGCGGTCCGGCGAGGGCTGGTACTTCAAGGCGATCGCGCGCATGCCCAGCAGCAGGTTCACCGTCACCAGCGTGCCGGGAAGCTCGCTGCGGTCGAGCACCGAGCGCAGCTGCGCCTCCGCACCCTCGGCGAAGTTCCGCGCGACGATCACCAGCGTGTCGGGGAGCTCCTCGATGGCGGCGGTGACGGCCTTCATAGCGGAGCCGCCAAGCGTAAACGACACCTGCGGATAGGCGAGCACCACACCCTGGCGCTCGCCGTGGCTGAAGCGGATCGCCTGCTCGGGGCCGAGCGCGTCCAGCCGCGCGTCGCCCGTCAGGTCCTCCACCACGCGGCCCACGCGGGCGCGGAACTCGTCGGCCGCCGTGTCGCCGCGGAGCGAGAGGGAGCGGAGCGACTCGGCGAACACCCGGTCCGCGTCGAAGCCGCGAAAGGCGGGGAGGAGGCGCGCGGCGGTCGCCCGGTCCACCCAGCCGGTGCCGGCCAGGGCGTCCAGCAGCGCGGCGCCCTCCAGCTGCGGCGCGCGCGCGGCCACCCAGCGGAGCGCCTGCTCCATCCGCGTGGCATCGTCGCCGCCGGGCGCGAGCGTGAAGCCGGCCGGAGCCTCGAAGATCTTGGAAAGCTTGCCGAACCAGATCATCTGCCGAAAAACATGCGTGGTCTCAAGCGGGAACGGATGGACGATGGCGTCACCCCGCCCGGGCGTCAAGGACTTGCGGGGCTGGTACACTTCAGCCACGGTGGCGCGCGGCTTGACAGGGAAAGGGGTGACCGCATCTTGTGGACAGCCCCGCGCCCTTTCGTAACGTGCACCCGGAGAACCGTGTACCGGTCCCTAGCCGCCGCCGCCGCGCTCGCCGCCCTCGCCGGGTGCGACGTGAAGCGCACCCCGCCCGAGTTCTACAACCACCCTGACCCGGCCGTCGTCGACCGCCAGGAAGCCGCCAACGAGATCCGCTCGCGAGTGCGCGTCTTCGCCGAGGCGCTGGGGCGGATGGACACCGGCGACGCCGTGCAGGCGCTGGCGCCGGACTCCATGGCCGCGGTGGTGGGGGTGGAGGGGAACGACGGGATGGTGCGCTTCGGCGCGGCGGGGGTGCGCGCGGCGGTGGCGGAGCTGGCGATCGCGGCGCCCACCGTGGTGCGCACGCCGGACCTGCGGGTGAGCGCGTCGCAGGGGATGGGGTGGTTCTCCACCCACCTGCAGCTCCTCTCCACCTCGGCGGCCACCGACCCGGTGCTGCTGCGGATGAGCGGCGTCTTCGTGCGCGAACGCGGGGAGTGGCGCCTGATGGAGGCGCACCTCTCCCGCCCCGAGAGCGCTACTCCGGAGCCGGCCCCTGGGCCGAGTCCGGCTGCAGACTCGGCCGCAGCTCCGGCGGCAGGCGGATGACCTCCGGCTCGCGCTTCCAGTCCACGGGGCGCGCCATGGGGGCGTAGTCCGCGCCGGGCTGGAAGGCGAGCGGCTCGCGGGCGGCCTGGCGGTACGCGGCGGGGGTGATGCGCCCCGCCTCCAGCATGCGCCGCAGCACCTCATTGCGGCGCGCGCCCACGGGCCCCGGGCTCTGCTCGGGCGAGGGAAGGGCGGGGGGAAGGAGGATCCCCGCCAGCGTGGCCGCCTCTGCCAGCGAGAGCTTGCGCGGGTCCTTGCCGAAGTACTCGCGCGACGCGTGGAAGACGCCGTACACCGGCCAGTCGCCGGTGCGCCCCATCGAGATGCGGTTGAGGTACAGCTCGAAGAGCCCACGCTTGGAGAGGGCGTTCTCCAGAAGCGGCGACATCACCAGCTCGCGCGCGTCGCCGCCCACGCCGCCGTTGGCCAGGCGATGCACCTGGCGCACCAGGTCGCGCGAGAGCATGGGATTGCGGCCGCGCTCTTCGGGCGGCACGCGCCGGAACGACGCGGTGTCCACCACGGCGGTGAAGGCATCGGGAACGTGGCGCGGCAGCTCGTCCAGCCGCACCCAATCCGGGCGGTGGCGGGCGGCCTCGCGCTGGGCCAGGAGGCCGTGGTCCAGCCGCCCCCACATCGCCCACGCGAAGCCGCCGATCGCCCCCACCGTGCCCACGGTGATGACGGCCAGCAGGACGAGGGCGGCGTTGCGCGTGCCGCTCCCCTTGCCGGTGTCGGCGGCGCGGCGCGTGGCTCGCGGCTTGGGCGGCGCCCCCTCCAGCATCTTCCCCTTCGACTGCCTCCCTGCCATCCCGTCCCCCGGAGTCTGTGTCGCCCGTGCAGATTGCGCGTGCGGGGGGCAAAAAGTATTCCCCCCACCGCCGTTGCGACAGGCGGCGGGTGGGAAGGAAGTTGCGTGAGTGCGTGAGTGCGTGAGTGCGTGAGTGCGTGAGTGCGTGAGTGCGTGAGTGCGTGAGTGCGTGAGTGCGTGAGTGCGGGTCGCTCCTCTCCTGTCATCCTGAGTGACGCGCCGCACCTGTCTCGCCGGTGCTCCACCCTCTGGCGCGGAGCGAAGGATCTACTGCGCGGGCTTGGTCGTTCACACCGGGCCTCTTGCCTCGCCGGCTAGATCCTTCCTTCGCCGCAGAAAGTCCGGCGTGCGCCGCGGAGTACGGCGCAGGCGGCTCTCTCAGGATGACAACCGCGGGGGACGGGCCCTCGGACCGCACTAACGCACTAACGCACCCCTCGGCACTCCGGCACCGCCCGCGGGTACTGAGCGCAGAGCCGTCCTATCCCCCACACCGTACCCGTCCCACCGATGGAACAGACGTACTTTCGCCGCGGCTTCGGCCGGAAGAAGGAGATCGAGCCGCTCATCCGGTCCGAGTACCACAGCGCGCTGGTGGAGCGGATCCGCGCGCGCGGCTACGAGGACCGCTTCGGCGAGGGCGACCTCCAGGTGACGGTACGGCTCGCGGAGGAGTTCGGCTTCTGCTACGGCGTCGACCGGGCCGTGGACTACGCGTACGAGACGCGCCTCCACTTCCCCGACCGCCGCGTCTTCCTCCTCGGCGAGATCATCCACAACCCGCACATCAACCAGCGCCTCACCGGCATGGGGATCGTCTTCCTGCGCCCCGGCGCGGACGGCGAGTTCGACTTCGGCGGGCTGACGCCGGACGACGTGGTGATCCTTCCCGCCTTCGGCGCCACCACCGAGGACTTCCGGCGGCTCCAAACGGTCGGCTGCGTGCTGGTGGACACCACCTGCGGCAGCGTGCTGAACGTGTGGAAGCGCGTGGAGCAGTACGCGCGCGACGGGTACACCTCGCTCATCCACGGCAAGTACCGCCACGAGGAGACGCGCGCCACCGCCAGCCAGGCGCTCAAGCACGCAGGCGGGCACTACGTCATCGTCTTCGACATGGACGAGGCGCGGCTGGTGATGGACTACGTGGAGCGCGTCCCCGGGGCCCTCACCCGCGACGCGTTCATGGAGCACTTCGCGCGGAAGACGTCGGCCGGCTTTGACCCCGACCTCCACCTGGACCGCATCGGGGTGGCCAACCAGACGACGATGCTCTCCGGCGACTCGCTGGCGATTGCGGCGGAGGTGGGGAAGTCGATGGCGCGGCGCTTCGGGGCGGACGACCTGGCGGCGCACTTCCGCTCCTTCGACACCATCTGCTCAGCCACGCAGGAGCGGCAGGACGCGGTGGTGAAGCTGGTGGAAGGGCCGCAGGGGCCGCCCGACGTGATGCTGGTGGTGGGGGGATACAACTCGTCCAACACCAACCACCTGGCGATCCTCTGCGCCCGCCACACCGTCACCTACCACATCGCCGACGCGGATTGCATCGATCCGGAGCGGGGGACGATCCGCTTCAAGCCCGCCGGCACCCCGCTCGACGCGCCCGAGGCGGAGGCGGAGGACTGGATCCCATCCGGGCCGCTGGTGGTGGGGATCACCGCCGGGGCCTCCACTCCCAACAACAAGATCGGTGAGGCGCTCGAGCGGCTCCTCCGCACCCGCGGCGTGGAGCTGGAGCTCGGCGAGCCCGCCATCGTCTAAAATGGACGGCTTGTATGAGTGGTGGCGCGGAATGATCGCTAGTCGGGGTAAATTGAGGAGGCCTGTTCCGCGGTGACGCTCAGCTCCGGGAAGAGCTCCTGGAATGCGGCGAAGATCTGCGCGTCGAAGGAGCCCTGGTCCTCCACCATGATCGCCATCGCCTCGGCGGGGGTGAGGGGGCGGCGGTAGCTGCGCGCGGTGGTCAGCGCGTCGAAGACGTCGGCCACGCGCAGGATGCGCGCGGAAAAGGGGATCGCCTCCCCCACCAGCCGGTCCGGGTAGCCGCCGCCGTCCCACCGCTCGTGGTGCGAGCGCACCATGGGGCGGATGTCCCACGGAAAGTCCACGCTTCCCAGCATCGCCTCGCCGGTCACCGGGTGGCGCTCCATCAGGGCGCGCTCCTCGTCGGTCAGCCGGCCGGGCTTGTTCAGCACCTCCTCCGGCACCTCGATCTTCCCCAGGTCGTGCAGAAAGGCCCCCATGCGGAACCACACCATCTCGTGCGGGGCGATCCCCACCTTTTCCGCCAGCCGGCACGCGTAGTCGGCCACGCGCAGGCAGTGCCCCACCGTGTAGCGGTCCTTGGCTTCGATAGACTCGCCCCACTGCTGCACCAGCACCAGGAAGTCCGTCTCCAGCTGGTCGATCCGCCCCTGGATGTCGGCGGTGTCCGTCTGCGCCTGGAGCCCGGTGAAGAGGGTGTGGGAGCGGTTCAGCGCGGCGAGCGCGTCGCGGTTCCTCCCCAGCTCGCGCAGCACCAGCGCCAGCTCACGCTGCGCCTCCGCCTCCAGCAGCGGGTCGCGCTGGGCGGCGATGTCGGCCGCGCGCTGCAGGTGGATGGCGGCCAGGTGCGGCTTTCCACTCTTCCGGTAGATCACGCCGTAGAAGCGCAGCGCCTCCGCCTGGTTGAGGTTGTCACCAGTCTGGCTGAAGATCTCGAACCCCTCGTCGCAGCTCTCCCGTGCACGCAGCAGGTCGCCCGCGGCCACGTAGAGCTCGGCGCGGTTGACGTGGATGATCCCGGCACGCACCACGTCGCCCAAGCGCTGGCAGATCTCCAGCGCTTCGTCGAAGAGGCGCGCCGCCTGGTCCAGCTCGCCCAGGTCCACGTGCAGCATCCCCAGGTTGTTGAGCACCGTGACGCGCCCGCTCTCGGTTCCGCCCCGGCGGATGTGCTCCAGCCCCTTGAGGTAGTAGTCCCGCGCTCCCTGCAGGTCGCCGCGGATGTTGGCGAGGATCCCCAGGTTCTGTGCCGCGTTCCCCAGCAGCACCGGGTCGCCGGACTCCTCGCCGCACCGGTACGCCCTGTGAAAGAGGCGCTCAGCCTCGCCCATGTTGCCGCTGAGCCGGGCCAGGTCCCCCATCCCGTTCAGCGCGCGGCCTCGCATGGAGGGAACGTTCTGCGCCTCCGCCAGCTCCAGCACGCGCGCGAACTCGTGCTGCGCGGTGGCGAACTCGCCCGCGCGGGAGTGGCAGTACGCCAGCCGCGCCAGCGCCTCCATCGAAGTAGGAAAATCTTGCTGTTCGAGGGCGGAGCGGTATACCGCGTCCAAGCTGCGGGAGGCTTCTTCCCACAAGCCGACGCGTTCCAGGGCGGAAGCGGCGTCGAGACGCTGCTGCTGGTCGTCGTTCACCCGGCCGGACCGTCAAGAGAGGTGGAGCAAACGCGCCTGGAAAGCTCGTCGCGGAGCTTTCCAGGCGCGCCGGTATGCATCAAGCGTGGCGGCCCGGTTACTGGACGCCGCCCATGTAGCCGCCGCTGATGGTCGCTTCGCCGTCGGCGCCGCGGCCCATCACGCCGCCCATGTAGCCGCCGCTGACGGAGCTGCGGGTGGTGTCGCGCTGGACCCCGCCCATGTACCCGCCCTTGGCGGCGGAGATGGTGCCGGGTGCGAGCGGCGAGGTGGGCGACTCCGACGAGCAGCCGCCCGCGCCGATCAGGATGCCGAGGGCAAGAGCGGAGAGGCTAATGGTACGTACGCGCATGGGTGGGAATCCCGGGCTAGGGGTGTTTAGAATGAGACACGTTTTGGGTGGGGGAACGCTTCGAAGGTACTGCTGGATGTGCGGAGTGTCAATATTTTTGTCAGCGGTTTTTGAGCCATCGCGTAAGATAGGCCATCGCGGGGCACCAGCGACGCGCGCGGTTGCGCGAATCGCCGGTGTTTCCTCGCGCTGACGGGCTGCTCGGGCCGTTCAGTGGTGCCCGCCGGGCGAGCGCGCGACCCGGAAGACGTGGTTCAGCGTCCCCAGAGACGCGCCGAGCCCCGCGATGGTCAGAAAGATCCCCACCAGCAGGTACGCCAGCGCCGCCCCGCTCCGGTCGATGTCACGCCAGGTGCCGGAGGCGAAGTAGGCCACCGCCGCCAGCGCCAGCAGCAGGGCGCCCGTGCCCACGCCCACGGCGAGCGCCAGGGTGCGCACCACGCCCTCCGGGATGTCGATGTCCGGAATGCCGAGCGCGCTGCGCGACCTGGGGCGCGGGTTGTCGGCGCTCCAGTTGTCGAAGCGGTTCTTCACCGTGCCGTAGGTGCTCTCCCCGTCCGGCCCGTGGCGGCGGCTCATGACTCCCCCTGGTGGCTGAGTGCGTAGACGTAGGCGGCGATCTGCCCCACCTGCTCGGGCGTGAAGTTACCCCCGCCCCGCGGCGGCATGGCGCCGGGGAACTTCTTGGGGTTGGGCACGCCGGAGTTGATGAGGCTCACGATCTCCGGGTACGCGCCCGTGATGTTCAGCCACTCCTTGTCGTTGAGCGGCGGCGCGGCCGTGCTGCCGGTGCCGCCGGCGGCGTGGCAGGCGGTGCACGTCTGCCCAAAGAGCTCCTGCCCTTGGTCCACCATCGCCTGCGTGACGCCGGCGGGGAGGTTCTTGGCCACGATCTTGGCGCCGCCGCCGCCGACCGCCGAGCCCGGCGTGACCGGGGGCGGATCGGGGTGGCTCCACCCCGGCATCACGGGGGCGGAGCGGTGCGACACGGGGGGGTACCCGCCGGGCGGCTGGTCCGGCTTGCAGGCGCCGGCCAGCGCCGCCGCAAGGGGCAGGGCCAGCCACAGGGCACGGGCCGGGATCTTCCGGCTCGCAGTGGTCTCGCGCATGGTCTCGTTTCCGGGTTCGCCCGGGGGCGCACAGAGGCCCCGCGGGGATGGACAAAAGAACGAACGGGGGCGGCGCGCGCAAGGCTCCGCGCTCACTCCCCCGCCTCCGCCCGCGCCTGGCGCGCGGCCCGCTTCAGCCGCTCCACCATCGCGGTCAGCCCCACCTCGCGCGTGGCCAGCCCGATCTTCCCCATCACCCGCGGCACGAAGTCCTGGGGGATGGCCAGCGTGGTCTCCGGGGGCTGCCCGTTGAGCGCGTCGAAGAGCAGCGCCAGCAGCGCGCGGATGGTGGGCGCGCCCTGCGGCACGTCCGCGTGGAAGTGCATCTTCCCGTCCACCACCTCGGGGAAGATGGCCACGGGCGTCTGGCATTCGGTGACGCGGTACTGCTCCGCGTCCAGCCCGCGGAAGCGCTCGGGCAGGGGCGGCAGCTTGTTGGCGTACTGCACCAGCGCCTGCCGCGTGAGGTCGGGCGTGAGCGTGGCGAAGCGGCGGAGGATCTTTTCGATGCCCGGGGGAATCCCGGCGGACTGGGTTGCGTCGCTCATGGCGTTGCGCGGGTTGCAGGAAACATGCTCCCGAACGTAACTCCCGCCCCACCTCCCCGCATCATCCCCCCCGTGACAACCCCATCCTCACGCGGAGGCGCGGAGACGCGGAGGAACGAGCCACAGAGAACTTCTTTTCGCGGCTCTCTCTCTGTGTCTCTGTGTCTCTGTGCAAGCCTGCGGTCGCTGTTCTCTCAGCGTCTCCGCGTCTCCGCGTGAGCGCGCGGTTGCGGTTACAACGACCGCGGGGCGGCCCGGATCGCTCCGGACCGCCCCGCTTCGCCAGCACCCGCCGAGATCAGGTCTCGATGGTGGGCAGCGTGGTGCCGTACTTCGCGTTGATCGCGGCGGCGAAACGGCCCGCCAGGATCCGGTGCGCCTCCGTGGACGGGTGCACCCCGTCGAACGACATCAGCGACCCGAAGAAGTTGGGCGCCGCAAAGGCAGCCGTCGAGCCCGTCGGCGGCACGGGGCAGGTGGTGACCAGCGCCGTCTGGAACTGGGCCGGCGTGGTGGCGGAGGCCAGCGCCTGGCACTTGCGCAGCCGCTGCGCCCGGCCCTGCGTGTCACGCACCGTCAGGAACGACTCCAGGATCGTGTTCGGGTTGACGTACACCCAGTTGTTGGCGGTGGCCGCGGCCTGGATCGCGTTGTTGAAGGCCGTCACCCGCGCCGCCACGATCGCCTGCTCCGCCGCGTCCAGCACGAACGCGCCGCCCGCCAGCGTGCCGCTGCAGTCGATCTCCGGAACCGCGGAGGAGACGATCTGGAACGACACGAAGTTCTGCGCGAGCGGGTTCGGCTGCCCCAGCGCGGTGACCGGCGAGCAGTTGTTGTTCACCGTCTTGCCCTGGAACTTCCCCGTCGCGTCGCGCGACAGGAAGAAGTAGGCGCCCGGCTGGATGATGGGCGCGCCGCTCATGGCGTTGACCACGCCCACCAGCATCACGCCCTGCGGCGCCGCCGCCTTGATGGAGTCCACCAGCTGGGTGAGCTGGTTCTGGAAGGTGGCGAGCGGGGTGAGCGACGAGTCGGCCCGCGTGGGCGTCGGCCCCAGGAGCCCGCCCACCGTCGCCTCCAGCGCGTCGTTGTTCCCCACCCAAACCGACACGAAGGTCGGCTGGGCTTCCTTCATCGCCCGCACCTGCGTGCGCGGACCCACCAGCACGGTGTTCACCTGCCCCAGCTGGCCGCTGGGAAAGCGCAGGAGGTCCAGCAGGCGGGCGCCGGGCACCGCCACGTTCTGCACCCGGTTGACCGCCGCGCCCGCGGCCGAGCGGGCGCAGGTGGCCGCCGGCGCCGACGGGGTCAGCGGCGCGGTGAACGGCACCAGCGAGGCGCAGCCGGGCTGGGCGATGAGCGGGATGCCGAAGTTGGTGACCCCCGCCCGCTCCGCCAGCAGCACCGCGTACGAGCGCTGCTGCAGCGTGTCCACGATGCCGCCGGACTGGTAGCCGGCGGTGATCGAGTTGCCCATCGCCACGTAGCGCGCGAAGATGGCGCCGTTGGCCGGGAAGGGGGTGTTGATCAGCCCCTGGTCGTCGTCCACACAGGCGCCCAGCGACAGCGCCGCGGCGGCCATGGCGAGGAGCCGGAGCCGGCTCGTTCCAGATTTCATCCGAAGTTCTCCGAAGGGGATCGTTTGCAGGTTCCGGCGCATAGAGACGAGCGCGGGTGCGCGCCGGTCACTGCGCGGCGCCGTGGTGCCGGCCGAACAGGTACGACAGCGTCACGCCGAAGATGTTCGCGTCCGCCGTGTACACGCCCACGGCCGGCTCGCCCGGGCGCACCGAGCCGCGGCGGTCCGGCTGGCGAACGAGCTGGTACGCCAGGTCCAGCCCCAGGCTGCGCGTGAAGCGGTAGCCCAGCCCCGCCGTGAAGTAGTTGCGCTCCGACTCCGGAAGGAGCGGCGTGGCGCGCGGCGAGGCCTCGGTGTTGTACCGGAAGCCGGCGCGCAGCGCCAGCGCGTCCGTCGCCGCGAAGTCCGCGGCGAAGCGGAAGGTGTTGGTGTTCTGGTACCCCAGGTTCAGCACCCGGTCGGTCGCCGTCGCGTTCTCGAAGTCGATGTCCAGGCGGTCGAAGCTCTCCCACCCGGTCCGCTGGTAGTCCGCCATCACGTTCAGCCGCGGCGTGGCGGCGAAGTTGACGCCCACAACGAGCTGCGACGGGAACTCCATGGTGGTGCCGATCCCCTGGTCGCCCAGCGCGCCGCTGGCGATCTGCGCCGCGATCAGCGCGTCGATCCCCGGGTTGCCGGTGGGCACCTGCGTGAAGTCGGCGTCGCCGTCCATCTCCACTTCCACCGAGTGCAGGTAGCGCACGCCCAGCGAGGCGCGCTGGCTCAGCCGCGCGATGCCGCCCACGTGGAAGGTGACGCCGGTGCCCTCGCCCTTGAGGGTGGCGTCCGCCACGTCGATCCCGCGCAGCCCGGAGGTGCCCACGTCTGCGCGCTGGTGCACCTCGATGTTGCCGAGCACGTAGTCCACCCCGGCCCCCAGCGAGATGCGGTTGGGGACGAGCTGGAAGGCCACGGTCGGCTGGACGTAGATGCCGCGGAAGGCGTTGTCGTAGCCGGTGTAGCGCCCCTCGAAGTTGTTCTCGGGGGTGCAGGCGGAGGTGTTGGCGTCCGCGATGCTGCACACGTCCCACTTCAGCCCCAGCCCGTACGGCGCGAAGACGCCCACGCCCACCGCCAGCCGCTCGCCCGCGCGGTAGTTGACGAACGCCTGCGGCACGGGAACCGTCTCCGTGGCGCGGCGGATGGTGGGGTCGGCCAGGTTGTATCCGGGGTCGTAGCGGAAGGTGTTGCTGGAGCTGACCAGCGTCACGCCCAGGCTCACCGCGCTCCCCTGCATCGCCAGCCCGGCGGGGCTGAAGTACACCGCGGACCCGTCTTCGCACGGCATGGCCACGCCGGCGCCCACGCGACCGGTCATGCATGCGCTCTGCTGGTCTACGCCGGAGCCCTGGGCATGCAGGGCGGGAGTGCCGGCCGCGATGCACGCGACGGCCGCGGCACTGGCCATGGCCAGACTTCGTTTCATACGGGTCTCCTGTGGGTGTCGCTCTTGGATGGTCCCCGTGCGCGCGCGTCGAGGCGCGGCGGGGGTGCTGGACGGGATGGGTGTGCCCGGGCTAGGTGGCCTCACGATACACCCCGCCACCGCCCCGGTCAAGGCGATTCCGCGCGCGCATCCTTGGATTTAACGGTGGCGGCCACTGAGCCGCGCTCATTCGCGCAATGCCACGACCATCGTCCCCACCGCGTTGAGGAGGGCGACGCAGTTGGCGGCCACGAAGATCCTGTTCTTGAGGCGCAGCGAGTAGAGCAGGAAGAAGAAGCTCGCCACCGTCTGGAGCCCGAAGAAGAGGGGGTCCACCTCGCTCGCGCCCTCGTTGAGAGCCTTGATGAAGGTGTAGGTGAGCGAGCCCGCCAGTGTCAGGCACCCGATCCACCCCATCACCTGTACCCATCGCTTGTCCGCCGCGCGCCGCTTCGGTGCCATCCGCTTGCTCCCTCTGTTCACTTGTCTCTCGGGCCGATCCGGTAATGCACGGCTCGGGCCGCGCCGTGCGCAGGCAGTCGTTTTGCGATTGCCCCCCGGTTGCCGCCGGATTCGCCGGCGTCCTGGAGCGATTCGGGGGGAGCGTATGAACGACGTGGAGCGGACCTTCATCGCGGCGGGGAAGTCGCTCAGCCTGGTGTGGCTCACGGAGCCGACCGGGCGCTACCGGATCGTGGAGCCGTACATGGTCTTCGTCTCCACCACGGGCAAGCGCCTCTTCCACCTCTACCAGATCGGCGGCTACAGCTCCGGCGGGGTGCTGCGCGGGTGGAAGAACCCGGAGGTGTCACTCTTCGAGAGCGCGCAGGTAGTGGATCAACGCTTCACCCCGCGCGAGGCGTACAATCCTTTCAACGAGGAGATGTTCCCGGACGTCGTCTTCGCCACCCCCACGCGGGACGGGCGGGTGCGGGTGCCGGGGACGTGAGGGCCCCCTCCCCCCGACCCCCTCCCCCGCCTGCGGGGGCGCAGGGCGGGTGAGGGGGAGAACACCGTGTCCGCTGCACAGATCCGGTAGGGGCGCGATTCATCGCGCCCGTGTCCTCCGCCGCTCCACCGCCCGCGAACGGCACCGGATGCCCGCGCGTGACCGCGATTCGCACCGTCACGGGTAGGGGCAGACCTGCGTGTCTGCCCGCCCTCGCCGCCGCACCGCCCCCACGCCCGCGGCCCCGATCCCGTAGGGGCCGCCCCACGTGGCTGCCCGTGCCCGCCGCATCGCCGTAGCCCGCTTCTGTCATCCTGAGCAACGCGCCCCTCCGCCCTCTACCGCACCGCGAACTCTGGCGCGGAGCGAAGGATCTACTGCGCGTGGCACGGGGCTCGTGGTTCGACGCCGTCCTCCTGCCTCGCCGGCTAGATCCTTCGGTCGCCGCAGGAGTTTGGCGTGCGTGTGGGCTTCGGGTGGGCGGCTCCCTCAGGATGACATACGAACGCACTCACGAACTTCCGTTCAGCACATCCGCAAGCGGCTCCCGCCCATGCCAGCTCCCGCGCGTCCCCAGCAGCCGCAGGCGGGCGAAGAGTTCCTCGGAGTACCAGTTTTCCTCGCGGGTGCGGCGGACGGTTTCGGCGTGGGCGGGGCTGCCGTAGGCCCAGGCGGTCAGGGCCGCGGCGTTGCGCCACACGCTCAGCGTCGCCTGCTTGAAGTACGGCGCCTCGCCGACGCCGAAGCTGAGGAGGAGGTCGGGGTGGCCGCGCAGCGTGGCGTCCACGGGGGCGACGCGGCTCCAGAAGCGGAGGACGCGGCTGGGGCGGATGGTGGCGCGGGTGAGTACGACGACCGGGGCGGCGGGATCGGGGCGCTCCGGCGGATCTGGGACGAGCATCGGCTCCACACCGCCCCACCGCCCGTGCGCGGAGAGCGGAGCCATCACGATCGAGTACACCTCTTCGCCGCGCGCGCGGTACTGGCGCATCACGCGCGAATCCGCGTCGAAGCGCTCCCAGGCGGCCGCATCGTCCCAGACGGTGAAGAGCGCCCAGGTGCCGAAATCGGGGACGGCGCTGAAGCCGATCCCGCGCCCCGTCCCCAGCAGCCGCGCGAAGCGGAGCCCGGGCACGCGCGCCAGCAGGGGGCGTTGCGCGGCCATGTGCCACGCCCCCAGCAGCGCCCGCGCGGGGCGGTAGCGCACGACGGTGAGGACGGCGACGGTGCTCAAAGGCGCGCCAGCGTCCTCACGTCGTCGTCCATCCACTCCTGCTTCGCGCCCTCCGTGATGACGACGCGGAGCCGCCCCTCGCGGTCGATTCCGTACACGACGGCGGAGTGGGAGATCATCGCGGGCTTCGCGGGCGCCCCGCCGTGCTCGTGTGCGGCCGGAGGCGCGGCGGGCATGGTGTAGGCGCCGTAGCCCGCCATCGCGCGCGCCACCGACGCGGAGTCGCCCGTGAGGCCCACGGCCTGCGGGCCGAACTTCGACACGTAGCTCTTGAGCACCGGCGGCGTGTCGCGCTTGGGATCGTTGCTCACCAGGAGGATGCGAACGTCCTTGCCCGCTCGCCCCGCGGCGCGCACGGAGCGCTGCAGCCGCGCCATCGTGAGCGGGCAGACGTCCGGGCAGTTCGTGTAGCCGAAGAAGAGGAGCACGGGGTGCCCGCGAAAGCTTTCCAGCGTCGCCGGGCGCCCGTCGTGGTCCACCAGGGTCAAGGCGGGCGCGGGGCCGCTGTCGTCGTAGGTCGTGCCGTGGAAGGAGGCCGCGCGCCATCCGGCCGCTCCCCCCATCGCCGCCGCTCCGAGAGCCGCGGCGCATGCCAGCGCGATCGCCGCCCACAGTGCGGGGCGGCGCGATCCGTTCGCCATCAGGTGCTCCTGCGGTGTGGTTCGCGGCGGCCCGGCCCTTGCCGCCGCCGCGCCGGTAATCTACACCGCGACATGCGCTTGTGCCATTCGCGCGGGGGTGGCGCGGCAGGGGGGCGCGGGCTAGGTTGCGCCGCCGTTTGCGCGGGTGCGTCCGGGGCGATCAAGGAGGGGAGGATGGAGCTTGGGGAGCTGGAACGCATCGTGTCCGCCGCGTTCGCGGAGCGCGAGCGCCTGAAGGAACCCGCCACGCGCGAGGCCGTCGAGGAGACCATCGCCCTGCTGGACACGGGGCGGGTGCGGGTGGCGGAGAAGGTGGACGGCGTGTGGTGCGTCAACGCGTGGGTCAAGGAGGCGATCCTTCTCTACTTCGCCCTGCGCCCGCTGGAGCCGATGGAGGCCGGCGACCTGCGCTTCTTCGACAAGATCCGCACCAAGACTGACCTGCAGGCGCAGGGGATCCGCGTGGTGCCGCCGGGGGTGGCCCGCTACGGATCGTTCCTGGAGCCGGGGTGCGTGGTGATGCCGGGCTACGTCAACATCGGCGCGTACGTCGGCGCCGGGACGATGGTGGACACCTGGGCCACGGTCGGCTCGTGCGCGCAGATCGGCGCGGGGGTGCACCTCTCCGGGGGCGTGGGGATCGGCGGGGTGCTGGAGCCGCCGGGCGCGTCGCCGGTCATCATCGAGGACGGCGCCTTCATCGGCTCGCGCTCCATCGTGGTGGAGGGTGTGGTGGTGGAGGAAGAGGCGGTCCTCGGCGCGAACGTGGTGCTGACCGCATCCACGCCCATCGTCGACGTGACGGGGAGCGAGCCGGTCATCACCAAGGGGCGCGTCGCCGCCCGCTCGGTCCTGATCCCCGGCACGCTCCCCAAGGAGTTCCCGGCCGGCACCTTTCACGTCCCCTGCGCCCTCCGCATCGGCGAGCGCAAGGCATCGACGGACAAGAAGACGTCGCTGAACGACGTGCTGAGGACGTTCGACGTGCAGGTTTGAACAGAAGTGCGTTAGTGCGTTAGTGCGTGAGTGCGGGGTATGAGGACGGGGCGGGCGACAGGTGTTGACTGGTCCCTTTATTTGTCATCCTGAGCGACGCGCCGCACGGATCTCGCCCGTACACGAGTCTATGGCGCGTAGCGAAGGATCTACTGCGCGTGCTGAGAGGCTCGCCGGCGGTCCTCCTGCCTCGCGGGCTAGATCCTTCGGTCGCCGCAAGGAGTGCCGGAGTGCGCCGCGGAGATCGCGAGGGCGGCTCCCTCAGGATGACAAAGTGTGGGGGACCCATGGGTCCGCGGCGCACTAACGCACTAACGCACTAACGCACCAGTTCCGTACCCCAAGCCGAACCGAATCGTGACCCAACATACCGATCCCGAATCCCTCCGCCACGAGCTGTCCGAAAGAACGCTGGCGCTCTGCAAGATCCCGAGCGAGACGGGGGAGGAGGCGCTGATCGCCGAATGGGTGGAGGGGCAGTGCTCCGCCTTCGCGGGACCGGAATCGGTGAAGAGGATCGGCAACTCGGTGGTCTGCGATCCGCTGGGCGCGGAGGCGGCGCCGGGGCTGCCGGTGGTCGCGCTGGTCGGGCACCTGGACACGGTGAAGTGCGCCGAGGACCAGGCGTACGAGATCCGCGACGGACGCGTGTACGGCTGCGGCGCCACCGACATGAAGGCCGGCGTCGCGGTGATGCTCGCGCTGCTGGAGCGGTGGAAGGAGCTGGAGGGATCGCGCCCCGTCTGGATCTTCTACGATGGAGAGGAGGGGCCCAGCGAGGGGAACGGGCTGGAGGCCGTGCTCACCTGGCCGGAGCTCCCCGCCATCGACTTCGCCTTCATCCTGGAGCCCACAGACAAGGCGCTGCAGCCCGGCTGCATGGGCGTCCTCCACGCCAGCGTCACCGTGCCGGGTGTGCGGGCCCACAGCGCCCGCCCCTGGCAGGGCGAGAACGCCATCTACCGCGCCATCCCGCTGTTGCAGAAGTTCGCGGGGCTGGAGCGCCGCTGCATCACCTTCGGCGCGCTGGACTTCTACGAGGTCATCGTCGTGACGCAGGCGACCACGGCCAACTCCAAGAACGTGGTGCCGGACGCGCTGGTGCTCAACGTCAACTTCCGCTTCGCCCCCGGCAACACCGCCGAGAACGCCGAGCGCGAGCTGCGCGAGATCGTCGGCGACGCGGCCACGGTGGAGCTCATCGACGCCGCTCCCTCCGGCGAGGTGCACGCGGACCATCCGCTGATCCGCGAGTGGCGGGAGCGGCTGGCACTCGACATCCAGCCCAAGCAGGCGTGGACCGACGTGGCCCGCTTCACCGCGCACGGCATTCCCGCCGTCAACTTCGGCCCCGGCGAGACGTCGCAGGCGCACCAGGCGAACGAATGGTGCTCCATCGACTCGCTGGAGCACTGCTTCTCCGCCCTGTACCGGTACTTCCGCCCGTGAACCCGATCATGGAGCGGATCACGCCCTCGCTGATCCGCGCCCTCCACGCCCGCAAGCGCCCCGGCGACATCGACCTGGGACTTGGCGAGCCCGTGCTGCGCCCCGACATGCGCCTCTTCGAGGCCGCCCTGGAGCGCGTCCGCCAGAACGGTACGCCGTATTCGCCCAACGGCGGCTTCACCGAGCTGCGCGAGGCGATCGCGCTCCACCACGGCTATCCGGAGCGCACCGCCGCCGCCAACGTGTGCACCACCGTCGGCTCTGAGGAGGCCCTCTTCCTCGCGATCAAGACGACGCTGGATCCGGCGCGCGACGAGGTGCTGATCGTGGAGCCGTGCTACCTCGCCTATCCCAAGCTGTGCATCCTGGAGGGGATCCGCTACCGCACCGTCGCGCTCTCGGCGGAGGACGGCTTCGCGCCGCGGGCCGCGCCGGTGCTGGAGGCGCTGGGGCCGGACACGCGCATGGTCATCCTCAACTCGCCGTGCAACCCGACGGCGCGCGTGTGGCCTGAGGCCGAGCTGCGGGCGCTGGCCGAGGGGCTCGCGGCGCGCCCCGGCCCGCCGGTGTACGTGCTGGTGGACGAAGTGTATCGCGAGCTCTACTACGGGGCGGAGCCGCCGGCCTCCATGGCGACACTGTATCCGCACGCGCTCACTGTGGGATCGCTCTCCAAGAGCAACGCGCTGACCGGAATGCGCTCCGGATGGCTGATCGCGGACGCTCCCGTGATCGCGAACGCCATCAAGGTGCACGGGCTGGTGAACACGGCATCCAGCACGTTCAGCCAGTGGGTGGCGATGGAGGCGTTCACGCAGCCGGGCTCCCTGGCCGCGCACCGCCCGCTCTACGCCGAGCACCGCCGCGCGCTGCTGGCGCTGGCGGAGCGCCACGGGATCGAGCTGGTGCCGCCGGAGGGCGCGTTCTACGCCTTCATCCGCCTCCCCCCGCACCTCGCCGCCGACTCGATGGCCGCGGCGGAGCGCCTCCTGGACGAGCACCGCGTGGTCGCCGTCCCCGGCACCGCCTTCGGCCCCAGCGCCGAGGGCTGGCTGCGCATTTCCTGGGTCCCCGAGGAGGCCACGCTGGCCGAGGGGATGGCGCGCATGGCGGCGTTCTTCGGCAGCGCGTAATTCGCGCCGGATGGCCCGAAAACGGGTTTTCGGTCACGGAACTTGCCGCTCACGGGAAACACGCTCGCCCCGCAGGGTGTAGTGTTCTGCAACCCGGAGGAACTCATGGAAGCGTATCGAACGCGAGTACATGTGAACCAGGACGGCTCCGTCACACTCCCCGATCTGCCGTTCCAGGCAGGTGAAGAGGTGGAGGTGATCGTGCTGGCGGAGGCCCGCAGCTCGCGAGATGCGGCGCGCTATCCTCTTCGTGGCACCCCGCTACCCTACGTCGATCCTTTTGAGCCGGTAGCGCAGGACGACTGGGATGCACTCCAGTGATCGTGATAGACACCCACATCTGGCTGTGGTGGGTGAACGGTGATCCGCAGTTGACCAGCGCGCAGCGCACAGTGCTCTCCGACCACGAGAGCACCGGAATCGGGGTGAGCGCAATCTCGTGCTGGGAAGCGGCGAAGCTGGCACAGGCCGGGAGAGTTCGGTTTCCACGCCCCATAGCGGAGTGGATGGAACTGGCGCTCGGCTACCCCGGACTCCAGGTGTTGGAATTGACGCCTCGCATTGCGCTGGAGTCCACCCTTCTCCCAGGCGAGTTCCATCGAGACCCCGCGGACCAGATCATCGTCGCGACCGCGCGAGTCCTGAACTGCCCTCTGGTCACGTCCGACGCGCAGATCTTGCGCTATCCTCACGTCGAACGGCTGCCCTCCTGAGGTCGGGTGGCCGCATAGGTCACGTTCAACGGAGGCTCAGATGAAAGATCACCGGCGGAGTGCTGATGCCGGGACCGAGCACCCAGGCAACTTGCCACTCGAGCAGAGCGTTGGAACGACACCGAGGACGCGTGGAGGATCGAGGTGCGCCGTCGCGTCGCTCCGTTCCGGCGCGGTGCCGTCGGTTCCTGGCGAGCAGGTGTTCCGAGAGATCAAAGAGATGTAGCGGTGATCACCTGAGCGCTCCCGCTCCGATCAGGGCAGCACGAACACGATCGAACGGCAGCCCCTTGCGCAGTGCGCCCGGCGCCCCCGAGCTTGGGGAGGCCGGGCTTTTCCGTGCCGTGAACCGTCTTCGACCCCGCTCCGCCATGCGCATCGCAGCCGCACTGCTGGTTGGTCTCCTCGCGCTCCCGGGCGCCGCGCAGGCGCAGGAGACCGCGCGCCCCACCCGCGCCGATACGCTGCGCGGGACCATCACGCCGCAGCGGGCGTGGTGGGACGTCTCGTTCTACGACCTGGACGTGCGCATCGATCCGGCGGCGCAGAGCATAAGCGGGCGCACGGCGACCACGTACCGCGTGCTGCAGCCAGCCAGGGAGATGCAGATCGATCTGCAGATGCCGCTGGAGGTGGACAGCATGCTGCAGGACGGGCGCCGGCTGTCGTACCGCCGCGAGGGGAACGCCTTCTTCGTGACGCTCCAGTCGCCGCAGCGGGTGGGGGAGCGGAAGACGATCGCCGTGCACTACCGCGGAAAGCCGCGCGCCGCCCGCAACGCTCCGTGGGACGGCGGATTCGTGTGGGGGCAGGACAGCACGGGCGCGCCCTGGGTGGCCACGGCGGTGCAGGGGCTGGGCGCCAGCGCATGGTGGCCCAACAAGGACACGCAGGCCGACGAGCCGGACAGCCAGCGCGTCGCCATCACGGTGCCCGACCCGATGGTGAACGTCTCCAACGGCCGCCTGCGCAACACCCGCAAGAACGGCGACGGCACCACGACGTACGAGTGGTTCGTCAGCAAGCCGATCAACAACTACGACGTGGCCGTCAACGCCGGGAACTACACGCGCTTCAGCGACACGTACCAGGGGGAGAGGGGGCCGCTGACGCTGGACTTCTGGCCGCTGGCGTACCACGAGGCGGCCGCGCGCCGTCAGTTCGCGCAGGTGAAGCCGATGCTCGCCTGCTTCGAGCGATGGTTCGGGCCGTTCCCCTGGTACGAGGACGGCTACAAGCTGGTGGAGACTCCGCACCTGGGGATGGAGCACCAGAGCGCGGTGGCGTACGGCAACCACTACCAGAACGGCTACCGCGGCCGTGACCTGTCGCAGACGGGGGAGGGGCTGGACTGGGACTTCATCATCGTGCACGAGAGCGGGCACGAGTGGTTCGGCAACAACATCACCACGCGCGACATCGCGGACATGTGGGTGCACGAGGGGTTCACGAGCTACGCGGAATCGCTCTACATCGAGTGCCAGCGCGGCAAGGAGGCGGGCGCCCGCTACACCGTGGGGCTGCGCAAGAACATCGAGAACGACCGTCCCGTCGTCGGCCGCTACGGCATCAACGAGGAAGGGTCGGGCGACATGTACTACAAGGGCCACAACATGCTCCACACCATCCGCCAGGTGATCGGCGACGATGAGAAGTGGCGCGGCATCCTGCGCGGGCTCAACTCCACCTTTCGCCACCAGACCGTGACCGGCGAGCAGGTGCAGCGCTACGTGAGCCAGCAGGCCGGCATCGACCTGTCGCGCGTCTTCCAGCAGTACCTGACGACTACCAAGATCCCCGTGCTGGAGTACCGGGTGCTCAACGGGCAGCTCGGCTACCGCTGGACGAACGTGGTGCCCGGCTTCGCGATGCCGGTGCGCGTGTCGGTGCAGGGAGGGGCGATGCGGATGCTGCGGCCCACGGAGCGGTGGCAGTCGATGCCGCTGCGGTCGCGCGACGCCCTGCGGCTGCGGGTGGACGAGAACTTCTACGTGGAGTCGCGGCAGGCGGCCCGGTAGCGCGATGGACGTGACGGCGCTGGACGAGTTCGAGCGCGGGCTGCGGGCGCGCATCGGCTCCCCCGCGTTCGTTCGCCCCTTCGTGTGCGAGGGGTCGCCGCTGGAGTGCCGCGCGTTCATCGTGGGCTCCAACCCGGCGACGGCGCTGGAGCTGGACTACTGGAGCTTCTGGGAGCGCGGCTACGGCTTCCACCGCACGATCTGGGCGGAGGCGTCGCGCGCGCAACGCCGGGCGGCGGGGAAGGTGGAGATCACGCCCACGCGGCGGATGCTGGGGCGGATCATGAAGGAAGCCGCGCCGCTCCGTTGCCTGGACACCAACGTCTTCTGCACCCCCACGCCCGCCGAGCGCGACCTCGCCGCCGGCCTGCGCCGCACGGACGTCTTCGATTTCGTGCTGGAGGCGGTGCGCCCGGCCGCCCTGCTCGCCCACGGCAAGGAAGCGACAGAACACCTGCGCCGCCTCCTCAACATCGACCAGCTTTCCTCCGAGCGATTCGACTCCGTGCCGGTACCGTGGGGGAGCATGCGCGTGATGGCCGTGCGCCACCTCTCGCGCGGATGGTCGTATGCCGAGGCGGAGGGGCTGGGGCGCGCGCTACGGGATGCGGTGGCGGAGCCGGCATCGTAATTGGCTCACGCGGAGACGCGGAGGCGCAGAGAGGAAGAGCAAAAGAGGTTTTCTCTATGGCTTGCGGTTCCCTCTGTGGCCTCTGTGTGATGCTTTTTCTGTTGTTCTCTTCGCGTCTCCGCGTCTCCGCGTGAGGCCGCTGTTGGGGTGGGCGGCGCGTTTCTTTCGTCTGGGCCTCGCGACTGAACCCGAACGCGAGGCAGACCGATGGCGTCCCGCACCCCCCGTCCCGAGCTTCCGCCCGACCCGATCCGCGATCGCCTCAAGGACGTGAGGCTCGGGCTGCTGCGGCTCCACAAGGCGCTGATCGACGCCGAGCGCGGGGAGATCGAGCGGCGCAGCGGGCCCATGTCCAGCGGGCACTTCCTCCAGATGCTGATCCAGGACGAGGCGTTCGCGTGGCTGCGGCCCTTTTCCGAGCTGATCGTGCAGATGGACGAGGCGTTCGCCACGCGCGAGCCGATCCCGGAGGAGGACGCCCGCGCCTACGTGCGGCAGGTGGTGGCGCTGCTGGCCCCCGCGCCGCCGGCCGCCCAACGGCTCGACGAGCTGCGCCGCCGCGAGGGGATCGTGTGGGGCGCGCACGAGGAGCTCACCCGCCGCATCGCCGCCTTCCCGTCCGGCGCGGAGTAGCCGCGGCGGAACGCCGGGGCGGCGGCGGGGTCTAACGCCGCCACAGCCGTGCTTTGCGCGGGTTCACCCAGTTCGAGGAACGCTATGAACTACTTCCGTCTGCTCTGCGCCGCGGCGCTTTCGCTCGGCGTCTCCATTCCGGCGCAGGCCCAGGGCGCGCCGGCGCAGCAGGATACTTCGCCGGCCAACTGGTGGCAGCAGGAAGGCCGCTACCCGGGGATCGGCGCCGAGCGGCTCTACCGCGAGGTGCTGGCCAACCGCCGGCCCGCGCGCTCCGTCGTCGTCGCCATCATCGACTCCGGCACCGACGTGGCGCACCCCGACCTGGACGGGAGCCTGTGGACCAACCCGCGCGAGGTGGCGGGGAACGGCCGCGACGACGACGGCAACGGCTACGTGGACGACGTCCACGGCTGGAACTTCATCGGCGGGCGCGACGGGCGGAACGTGGGCGTGGACACCTACGAGGTGATCCGCATCTATGGCCAGCTCCGCCGCTACGAGGGCGCCAACCCGGACACGCTGCGCGGCGACGCCCGGCGCGAGTACGACCTCTTTCGCGAGGTCAAGCCGCAGGTGGAGCGGCAGCGGACCGGCGCGCAGCAGTCGCTCGCCGAGATCCGCGAGTACGAAAAGGTGCTGAACCGCGCGCTCGGCATCCTGCGCACGCAGGTCGGCGCCGACTCGCTGACGGTGGAGAACGTCACGCGCATCCAGTCGGTGCGGCAGGACGTGACGGCGGCGAAGCAGCTCTTCCTGGGCCTCGCGCAGCAGGGGTTCTCGCCCCGGCAGGTGATCGAGCAGCGCAAGGACCTTGAGGACCGGGTGCTCTATGCGCTGAACCCGGACTTCGACCCGCGCACCACCATCGTGGGCGACAACTACGCCAACGTCACGGAGCGGGTGTACGGGAACCGCGACGTCAAGGGTCCGTTCGGCGACCACGGCACGCACGTGGCCGGGATCGTGGCGGCGGAGCGGGGGAACGGGCTGGGGATCGACGGCGTGGCACCGGCGGGGACGCGCCTGATGATCGTGCGCACCGTCCCCAACGGCGACGAGCGCGACAAGGACGTGGCGAACGCAATCCGCTACGCGGCGGACAACGGCGCCAACGTCATCAACATGAGCTTCGGCAAGGGGTACTCGCCCCAGAAGCGCGCGGTGGACGACGCCGTGCGCTACGCGGAGTCCAAGGGCGTCCTCCTGGTGCACGCCGCCGGCAACGACGGCGAGAATCTGAACGAGAAGAAGAACTTCCCCACTCCCCGCTTCGAGGGCGGTGGCGCGGCGCGGAGCTGGATCGAGGTGGGCGCGTCGTCGTGGGAGGGGCCGGATCACCTCGCGGCGCCGTTCTCCAACTGGGGGAAGGGGCAGGTGGACGTCTTCGCGCCGGGCTCGCAGATCCTCTCCACCATCCCGGGCGGCGGCTACGAGCGCAACTCGGGGACGAGCATGGCCGCGCCGGTGGTGAGCGGCGTGGCGGCGCTGCTGATGTCGTACTTCCCGAACCTGACGGCGATGCAGGTCAAGCAGATCATCCTGGATTCCTCCACGAAGTACCCGGACCAGATGGTGGTGCGCCCCGGCACGGAAAACGAGCGCGTGCGCTTCGGCGACCTCTCGACGACGGGCGGCATCGTGAACGTGTACGCCGCCTTCCAGATGGCCGAGCGGATGAGGGGCCCCGCGCGGCGCTGAGCACCGGCAGGGCTGAATGAAAACGGGTCCGGAGCGTAGGCTTCGGACCCGTTTTCATCACAGGCGCGTCCAAAAAGCGATCTCTGTGTGAGCCTTGCAGTTTAGTGGCTCTTGGTCGCCGTGTCGCTCGGCGCGGTGGCCGGGGTGGCCGTGGCGCCGCCCGCGGTGCTGGCGTCGCTGGCCGTCGCCGTGTCGACAGGGGTCGCGGTGCCGGTCTGCGGGCCGGTGTTGTCGATGGTGCCGGTGGGGCCCGGGTCCAGGCTGTCGCCGGCCTTGGACTCCTGCTCGCCGCCGCCGCCGCACGCCGCGGCCAGGACGCAGAGCGCCGCCAGGGTGAGGGTACGTGCCTTCATGCGTGTCTCCTTCCGTCGCGAAGAAAGGCCCGCGCTCCCCGGTGGGGAAGCGCGGGCCAGGGTACCGCCGAGCGTCCGATTACTGCTTCGGAGCGGCCGAGTCGGTGGTCGTGGTCGTGCCCGTGGTGGTGGTCCCCGCGGCCGCGGCGGTCGTGTCCGCCGGCATGCCCGTGGTGCCGCCCATCGCGGCCGAGTCCATCGGCATCGGGGCGGTGGTCGCCGCGCCCATACCGGCGGTGTCGCTGGTGGTGGTCGTGGTGGTGGTCGCGGTGCTGTCGTTCGCCGCGCCCTCACCACCCTCGCCGCCCTCGCCGCCGCAAGCGGCGGAAGCGATCACGGCCATGGCGGTCACTGCAAGGAAACGTGCCTTCATTGGTATAACCCTCGGTCCGGTGTTTTGAAAAAAGTCCGGGCCCGCGCAGCGTTGCGCGAGCCCGGTGTGCCTCCCTGCTTACTGCTTCTTCGCGGTGTCGGTCGCGGTCGTGGTGGTGGTGCCACCCGCCTGCGCCTGGCCCTGCGTGGTGTCCGTCTGCGTGGTCGTGGTGGTGGTGGTCACCGCCGTGTCCTGCGTCGGAACGACCGCCGGCTGGCTCACCGTGTCCTGGCCCGCAACCACCGCCGTGTCCTGCGTGGTGGTCGAGTTCTCGGCGGTCCCGCCTTCCTCGCCCTCACCGCCGCCGCACGCGGCGGTGGCAACCAGGGCGGCCATCGCGAACGCGGAGAAGATACGTGCCTTCATGGTCTGTTCCTCGGATCTGAGGGTGTTCGGGCCGGTCCTGGGATCGGCCGTGCCCGTGGTGTGGCGCCGCTACGGATGTGCCGCGGGCGCCGCGCTGTCGTGCTGCATGTGGCCCTGCTCTGCCGCCGCGCTGTCCGCCGCTTCCGGCGCCGCCGTGGTGCGGGCGATCGCCGAGTCGGTGGTCGTCGATGCCGGGCCCGTTGCCGCCGCCGTGTCGATGGTGACCGCCGGCGCCGGCGCGGAGTTGACCTCCGCGGGCGTGCCGCCTTCCAGCGCGGTGCCGGTGTTCCTGTCGCCCTTGGCCGCCTCGTTGGCGCACGCGGCCGCAAGGACCAGTGCAAAGGCGGAGAGGGTGCGAAGCTTCATCGGGCGGTGCTCCTGCTCGTTCCGGGGTCCGGCGATCCGCGTTCCAGTTGGGCACGTTATAGGCAACGGGTGTGCCCCATGCGGCCCAGGCGCCGTCTTGTAGCCAAAAGCCGCGCCGCTGCTTAGCTTTCACCCCGTGGTGTCCCTTCCAGGAGCGTGTCCGGTGCCCCTGTTTGCAACCGCCGGAGGTGTTCAGTGAACACCGTCCGGCCGTTCAGTGAACGAACGCTGTTCCATGCCCGCCCCGCAGCGACGGTGCGGCGCCTGTCGCTGCGCGCCAAGGTCTTCGCCCTTTTCGCGGGCGCCGCGCTGCTGATGCTGGTGCCCGCGCTCCTGCTGATCGCGGACGCGGTGGAGCGCGAGGTGTACGCGCGGGCCACGGGACAGCTGAGCGACGCGCTGGAGGAGTTGCGGGTGGACTGGGCGGATCGCGACGACAACCTTGCGCAGAGCGTGGCCACGCTCACCGTGGATCCGCGCGTGGCCGACGCCTGGAGCAATCCGGGGGCACTGCGGCAGCGCATCCGCGAGAACGTCCAGAAGCTGGAGGTGATCGCGGTGGACAGCACCGGGCGCAGGCTGGCCGGGCACAGCCTGGACGAGGAGACGCTCCGCGTTCTGGCCGCGGACACGGCGCGGCGGGGGACGCGGATCGTGCTGGCGCCGGGCCCGCGCGGCCCCGTGCCGCTGCGGCTGGCGTCGTCGCCGATGGAGCGCGTCACCTGGTCCGACTCGCTGATGGTGGCGGACACGGTGCGGCTGGGGACGGTGGCCGTCGGATCGCAGCTCACGGCCACCGGGCTGAGCAAGGACCTCCAGTCCACCGGCACCGACGTGGCGCTGATCGTGGGCGACTCGCTGCTGGGGGTGACGCTGCCGGACACCTCCCTGGTGCCGGAGGTGCGCGCGCTGAAGCTGAACGAGCTGCGCACGGGCCCCAAGCGGGTGCTCCTGGGCGGCCAGCCCTACCTCACCACGGTGTCCAGCCTCCCCACGCGCGGGCTGGCGGCCACCGTGATCCTCTTCCGCCCGGTGACGGACGAGCTGGGGATCGCGCGCGCCATCACGCAGTCGCTGTGGGCGATCGGGGTGGCGGCGCTCCTCCTGGCGCTCCTTCTGGCCGCGGTGGTGTCGCGCATCGTGGCGCGCCCCACGCAGGTGCTGGCCGAGGCCTCCGTGCGGCTGGCGCGCGGCGACTACGCGGCCCCCCTCCCGCGCCCGTCGGACGACGAGATCGGGCAGCTGGCGCGTGCGTTCGGCGACATGCGCGAGGCCATCTTCGCGCGTGAGCAGCGGCTGCGGTCCGCGCAGGCGGAGATGATCCACCGCGAGAAGCTGGCTGCGATGGGGCGCCTCGTCGCGCAGCTCTCGCACGAGATCAACAACCCCATCTACAACATCCAGAACTGCCTGGAGGCGCTGGAGCGGCGCGGCGACCCGCGCGATCCCAACCGCGAGTTCCTCACGCTGGCGCAGGAGGAGCTGCTGCGCATGGCCGGCCTCACGCGCCGCCTCCTCGACCAGAGCCGCCCCCTCTCCGACGCCGTAGCCCCCACCGACCTGAACGCGGTGGTGCGGCGCGTCCTGACGCTGGCGGGCGCGGAGATGGAGACGCGCGGCGTGGAGGTGGAGACGGCGCTGGACCCGACCCTGCCGCGCGTGACCGTGCACCCGGAGGCGATCCAGCAGGTGCTCGCGAACCTGGTCTACAACGCGGGCGACGCCATGCCCGGCGGCGGCACCCTGCGCGTGGTGAGCCGCGTGGCCGACGACGCCGTGGAGGTGATCGTGGAGGACACGGGCACCGGCATCGCCGAGCACGACCTGCCGCACATCTTCGAGGCGTTCTACACCACCAAGCCCGGCATCGCGGGGATCGGCCTGGGCCTCTTCGTCTCCGAGGGTATCGTGCGCGGCCACCGCGGCCGCCTCTCGGTGGAGAGCACCGTCGGCCGCGGCAGCCGCTTCACCGTCCGCCTCCCCCGCGAAACCCTCGACGAGACCCTCGCCGAAGCCCCCGCCGAGCCCGCCACTGCCGGCGCCGCGGTCTGAAGACGCACTAACGCACTAACGCACTTTTCCCGGGACTACCGTTGACGACCGAAACACCCCGCATCCTCATCATCGACGACGACCGCGCTTTCCGCGTAGGGACCGGCGCGCTCCTGGCCGACGAAGGGTACGCCGTGGACGCGGCGCCTGGCGGCGACGAGGGGCTGGATAGGCTGCGCAGCGACCACTACGACATGGTGCTGCTGGACCTGAAGATGGAGGGGCGCACCGGGCTCTCCGTGCTCCAGGAGCTGCGCGTATCCGGCAACGACGTGCCCGTTCTCATGCTGACCGGCTACGCCACCGTGGACAGTGCGGTGCAGGCGCTGAAGCTGGGCGCGGACGACTACCTGACCAAGCCCTGCGACAACCACGTGCTTCGCCAGAAGATCCGCACCGTCCTCGCGCGCCGCGAGCCGGTGCTGGGTGCGGGGGCACGGCGGCTGGTGGCGACCACCACCAAGATGCGCGAGGTGCTCCGCGCCATCTCCCGCGTCGCCCCCACGGAAAGCACCGTGCTGCTGCGTGGTGAGACGGGCTCGGGGAAGGAGGTCATCGCCCGGGCCCTTCACGAGGAAAGCCCGCGGCGGGCGCGGGCCTTCGTGGCGGTCAACTGCTCGTCGCTGGCGGAGGGGCTGCTGGAGAGCGAGCTCTTTGGCCACGCGCGCGGAGCCTTCACCGGCGCCGTCACGGACCGCAAGGGGCTGTTCGAGGAGGCCAACGCCGGCACGCTCTTCCTCGACGAGATCGGCGACGTTTCGCCGGCAATGCAGGCCAAGCTGCTGCGAGTGCTGCAGGAGCGGGAGGTGGTGCGGGTGGGGACGTCGCGGCCCGTGTCGGTGGACGTGCGCGTGGTCGCGGCCACGCACCAGGACCTGGAGGCGATGGTGGAGGAGGGGCGCTTCCGAAAGGATCTCTACTTCCGCCTCAAGGTCTTCCAGATCCGCGTTCCGCCGCTGCGCGACCACCCGGACGACATCCCCGCGCTGGTGGCCGCCGCGCTCGCTCGCTGGAACGAGCGCAGCGAAGCCTCGCGCCGCGTGGCCGGCGTCTCCGACGAGGCGATGGAGCTCCTCACGGCGTACGACTGGCCGGGCAACGTGCGCGAGCTGATGGCGGCGGCGGAGTACTCGTGCATCGTGTGCGAGGGCGGCCGCATCCTCCCCTGCCACCTGCCGGAGGAGATCCGTGAGGGCGCCGGCACTTTTGCCACGGGCGACGGCCGCAAGGCGGGCGCCGTGGATTCACGCCCCGAGATCGGCCGCCGCTACCAGGCCCCTGATTCCGACGCCGAGCGCGAGGCGATCCGCTCCGCCCTCGAGGAGGCCAACGGCAACCGCACCAAGGCCGCCGCCGCCCTGGGGATGGGGCGCACGACGTTGTGGCAGAAGCTCAAGGAGTACGGGTTGTAGGGGGGCGGTGCTGGAAACCCTGGTGACCGGCTGGTGACCGGCTGGTGACCGGCGGTTGAAACCGCTGCAACAACCGCGGGAAACCTGCCTTCGCAGGTTTGCGGGAGGTGGGATTGGTGCCCGGAGTACCGGGGGATGAATCCCCCGGCTGGAACCACGCGAAGCCCACTGAAGTGGGCTCGAGTAACGCGAATCTCGCCCGCGAGTCCGCGAAGGCGGACTTTGTGCTTTTGTTGCCGCGAGTTCACTCGCCCGGCGCGGCTAGGACCCAGGTCACCCAGCCATCACTCCACCACGATCGTCCCCTTCATCGACGGGTGCGGCTCGCAGTGGTAGGGGAAGCGGCCGGCATCGGTGAAGGTGTGCTCAAAGGTGGTGTTGGGAGTGATCAGGCCCGAGTCCCAGCTCTCGGCGCCCTCGGCGTCGGAGGTGGAGGAGTGCTGGACGCCGTCGCAGTTGGCGAAGATCACGCGCGTGCCGGGGCGCACCCGCAGCTCGCCCGGACCGAAGGCGAAGTTGCGGATGCGCACCACGTTGGCCTGCGTGCCGCCGCAAAGCTCGGCCGCGCTCCCGCCCGTGCTCCCCGCCACCCGCTCGGAGAAGCACCCGCCCAGCGATGCCGCCACGACCGTCGTGGCAAAGGCCGCGCAGCCGAAGCTGTAGATCGATTTGATGGTCATTTGACGATCACCACTCCCTTCATGAACGGGTGCGGGGTGCACTGGAAGTTGTAGGTGCCCGGCGCGGTGAAAGTGTGCCGCCACACCCGCCCCGGCTCGATCAGCCCCGAGTCGAACGAGCGGTCCACCGCCGTCACCGTGTGCGCCAGCGCGTCGCTGTTCGTCCACTCCACCGTCGTCCCCGCCGCGATCTCGATGCGCGCGGGGACGAAGGCCAGGTTGCGCATCCCGGCCTTGAACACCGGTCCCGTGGCGGGAGCGGAGGGGGACGCGGGTGGCGCCGTGGCGGGAGCGGCGGTGGGAGCAGCGGGCGCGGGGTGCTCGGGCGCGGCCGGCTGCGCGCCGCCACCGCCGAACCAGCGCGCCAGCGTCACCGGGATGGTGAACTCGAAGCCGTAGCGGATCTCCTTCTCCCCGCGCGACGAGCCCTGCAGGGTGTACGCGTTGGTGTTGGCAGCCTGCAGCGAGAGCGTGTGCGGCGTGTGCGGGAGGGCGACGTGCAGCCCCGCGCTCCACGCCATCCGCTCCTCCGGCGTGCGGTCCATCAGCGTCGCCACGTCGCCGGCGAGGGCGAGGTAGCGCGAGATGCGCAGCGTTCCGCCGCCCGCCACGGCGAAGCGCGTCTGCCCCGCGATGAGCGGATCGGAAAGGACGCGGGCGGCGGTCATCAGGCGAACGGGGCCCTGGCGCCGGGCCAGCGTCACTTCGCCGTCCACACCCGCGGCGGCGAGGTTGTAGGCGACCTGCGCCGCGACGTCGGCGGGCGAGCCGGCATCCTGCGCGAAGAAGGCGTGGCGCGCCCACAGCTCCCACTCGTTGGGATAGCGCGGCGCGAGCTGCGAGTTGGTGGCGTAGTGGGCACCCACCAGGGTGCGCATGGGGAGCCCCGCCGCCACCGTAAAGGTGGGGACGTTGATCACCTTGCGCTCCGGCGCCGAGCTCGCGGTGAAGCGGTGCATGAAGTGGAAGTACAGCTGACCGCTGTTCCCCACCCATCCCCCCGTCACGTTGGGCGAACGGTCCAGCAGCGACTGGGCGTGCGCCGCGGGGGCGCTGAGCGCGAGAAGGATGAGGGCGGCGGCTGGGATGGGCTTCGGCACGATCGGGCTCCGGTGCGTTGGGCGGCGGGCGGCGCGCGGATGCACGCCGCCCGTTCGCGTCTACTGGACGGTGAGGACTCCCTTCATCCCCATCGCCATGTGCGGCATGCAAAAGAACTCGTAGCGGCCCGGCTTCACCCCGGCGAAGCTGACGGTGTAGGCGCCGTTGGCTTCGGTGACCAGCGGCCCCCAGAGCGCCTGGATCTGCGCCGGCATCCCGGCCGAGAGGGCGCGCTCGGCGTCGTCCGGCACCTTGGCCGGATCGAAGGAGACGTTGTGCGGGCCGCCGCTGGCGTTGACGAAGCGAACCCGGTCGCCGGCCTTGATGGTGAGGCTCGCCGGCTCGAAGCGGGCGGTGCTCCCCACCATCACCATCTTCACCTCGTGCGTGGTGGGAGGCGTGTCCGCCGACGCGCGGACGGCGAAGGGGGCGATGGCGAGGACGAGCGCCGCGAGGATGGTCGTTTTGCGCATGGTATGGCTCCGTTCGATGAGTGTGGTTGGACGCGTCACTGGACGACGACGCGCCCCTGCATGCCCGCGTGACGGGTGCACTGGTAGTCGTAGCTTCCCGCGGTGGTGAACTGGCGCGCGACGTTGCCGCTGCGGGTGTCGGGGATGTTGCCTCCCGTGGGCGCCGCGCCGCTGAAGGTGACGTTGTGCGTGGCCCCGCTGATCTGCCACGTCACCGTGCCGCCCGCCGTGATGGTGACCGTCTGCGGCGCGAACGTCTCGCCCGGCGTGGTGACCGTCGCCGACGAGCTGCCCGGCGGCGGAGGCGGCGGTGTCGTGCCCCCACCCGTGGTCACGGTCACAGTCGTCGAGCCCGTGCGCGTGACGCCGCCGGAGGTGATAGAGGCGGTGATCGTCGCGCTCCCCGCCGCCACGCCCGTGACCAGGCCCGTGCCGCTGACGGTGGCGCGTGTGGCGTCGCTGGTGGTCCAGGTGGCCGCTGGCAGGCCGGACATCGGCTGGCCGTTCTGGTCGAGCGGGGTCGCCAGGAGCTGGGCGGTGGATCCCGCGGCCACGCTCGGCGCGCCCGGCACCACGGACACGGAGGTGAACACCGCCGCCGACGCGCCGCCCTGCACGATGACGGTGCCCGTCTCGTTGTGGTTCTCGTGGCGCGCGCAGCGGTACGTGTAGCTGCCCGCCGCGGGGAACGTGCGCGTGACGGACTGTCCCTCGTCCATCTTGGGGATGTTGCCCCCCGGAGGCGCCGTGCCCGTCCAGGTGACGTCGTGCTCGTCGTCCACCATCGTCCACGTCACCGTGCCGCCCGGGGTGATGGTGACGCTGGCGGGTGAGAAGGCGTGCTCCAGTCCGCGGACCGTCGCGCTGCTGCTTCCGCCGCCGCCCGGAGGTGGCGCGCTCGCGGTGACGGTGATGGTGGCCGTCGCCGTCTGCGTGACCCCGCCCGAGGTGAGCGATGCCGTGATCGCCGCCGTCCCCGCCGCCACGCCGGTGACGACGCCCGCGGGGCTCACCGTGGCCACCGATGCGTTGCTGGTGCTGAACGTGGCGGCCGGCAGTCCCGTCATCGCCTGGCCGCTCCCGTCGCGCGGGGTGGCCGTCAGGGGCAGCGTCGACCCCGCCGCCACCGCGCCCGATGCGGGCGACAGTGCGAGCGAGGCGAAGGTGGCGCCCGCCGGCCGCGTAACCGTCACCTGCACGCCGGCGGTGCGCGTGGCCCCCGCGGCGGTGAGGGAGGCCGTAATCGTGGCCGTCCCCGCTCCCACGCCGGACACCACACCGCTGCCGCTGACCGTGGCCACGGCGGCGTCGCTGCTCGTCCAGGTGGGCGCCGGGAGCCCGCTCATCGCCGTCCCCGAAGCGTTCACGGGTGTGGCGGATAGCTGCAGGGTGCCGCCCGCGGTGACGCTGGCGGTGGTGTGGCTCAGGGTGAGTCCGGCGGGGGCGGTGATCTCGCCTCCGTTGCCGGACCCGTTCTCCGACGGCGTCGTGGCCGCCCCGCCGCCGCCGCACGCGGCCAGCGCGGCGAGGGCCAGAACAGTGATCAAGGGCTTGTACATCGGGGGGTCCCTTCCGCTGCGAGGATCTCCCGTCGGATGGGAGTCGTTTGTTTCGTGCCCTGTGCAAAGGCAACACGGGGACCGGCCCCATCGCGCGCGCGAGCCGCGCCGCAACCCGTTGCAAGGGCGGTGGTTGGATGTGTGGTGCGTGGCGGGTGGACTGGAGCGCGGCGGGATCGGTGTGTAGCGCAGCGATACACCGTGTCGTGCGGGAGGACAGGCCCGTTGGTGAGGATGGCGCGCGGGCGGGCACGGGCAGCCACGTGGGGCGGCCCCTACGGTGTTGGTTGCCGAACGCAGGGGTGGAGGCCGGGGCGGGGGAGGGCAGACACGCAGGTCTGCCCCTACGAGGTTGGTGCGGAGGGGCGGAGATCGGAACGCGGTCGGGCACGGGCGCGATAAATCGCGCCCCTACCGGGATGTTGCCACGCGCGTGGAGTTCCGCCCCCTCTCTCGATAACGGCGAGGGCGCAGCCCTCTCCTGTTATCGGGAGAGGGGGCAGCGAGGAACGAGCGGGGGTGAGGGCCTCCCTCCCCCCCTCTTGTCCCACGCCCCCCGCCGCGCTACACATCAGCATCATCATCCGCCCGCCGGTCCTCTTCCCAAGCCGCACCGCCATGCTCCCGGACACCGCCGCCGACGACGCGCGCGTCGCCGCTTCGCTCGACCACTGGAAGCGCAAGCTGCTGGACCTGAGCAAGCGCAACCGCGCGCTCAACTTCAAGATGACGCGCGTCTCCACCATCGCCGTGGTGGACGAGCAGCCGGCCGAGATCTTCCGCCGCCTCTACCTGGCCGAGAAGCCGATGCGCTTCCGCGCCGCCGCGCCGGAACCGGAGACCGCCGCCGCGTCCCAACAGCAAGCCGCGCCCGAGCCCGCCGTGGCGGAGGCGGGGGTGGAGACGGACGACGAAGCGATGCCGCAGGCGGCGGGGTACGCGCCGTACGAGGCCGCGGCGCTCCACGAGAAGCATCGCGACGACACGCTCCAGACCACCTCGCCCGCGGACAAGCTGGACCACTCGCTCCGCCGCATCGACGCGCAGGCCATCGAAACGCAGGAGGAGCAGGGGGTCAACACGCTCTTCATGGCGCTCGGGATGCTGCACTACCGCGAGTCCGCCGATTCGGACCAGACGCTGCGCGCGCCGCTCGTGCTGCTGCCGGTCGCTTTGAAGCGCTCCTCGGCGGCCGCCGGGTACACGGTGACGGCCACGGATGACGATCCCATCGTCAACCCCGCCCTCGCCGAGCACCTGCGCCGCGACTTCGGCGTGGTCCTCCCCGAGCTCCCCGACGCTGCCACCATCGCGGACGACTACGACCTCCAGGGGTTCTTCCAGGCGGTGACGGAGGCGGTGAAGGGGCAGGCGGGGTGGCAGGTGACGACGGAGGTGTACCTGGGCCTCTTCGCCTTCCAGAAGTTCGTGATGTACAAGGACCTGGAGGCGAACGGCACCGCGTTCGGCACGCACCGGCTCGTGCGGCAGCTCGTCACACGCAAGGGCGGCGACCTGTCGCAGCTCCCGGACGACGTGCGCACCATGCAGCTCGACGCCGACTTCCCGCCCGAGCGCACGGCGCAGGTGGTCGACGCGGACGGAAGCCAGCTTCGCGCGATCGCGGCGGTGGCGCGCGGGCACGACCTGGTGCTCGAGGGCCCGCCGGGGACGGGGAAGTCGCAGACGATCACCAACCTGATTGCCCAGGCGCTGGCGGACGGGCGGTCGGTTCTCTTCGTGGCCGAGAAGATGGCCGCGCTCTCCGTGGTGCACGAGCGGCTGGTGCGCGCGGGGCTGGGCGAGTTCTGCCTCGAGCTGCACTCCGGCAAGGCGAACAAGCGCGCGGTGGTGAAGGAGATCGCGCGCGCCGTCGACGCATCGCTCCAGCGCCCGCGCCCGCCCGAGGGCGCCGCCGCGCGCCTCCCCGCGGTGCGCGGCGCGCTGACGGCGTACGCGGATGCGGTGCACGCCCCGTTCGGCGCGGCGGGCTTCACCCCGTTCCGCGGCTTCGGCGAGCTGCTGGCGTTGAAGGATGCGCCCCGCGTGCGCCTGGAACGCCCGATTGAGAACGTGACGCGCGAGGAGCTGGACGCGGCCGTGCGCGATCTGGAGGAGCTCGCCCGCGCCGCCGCCGAGACGGGCGACCCCGCGCGCCACCCCTGGCGCGACTCGGCGCGCACCTTCTGGCCGGAGGATGACATGGAATCCGCGCGCGCCCTGATCCGCGAGCTGCGCGCGCACCTGGCCGAGGCGGCACGGCTCGCGGGCGAAGTGGCGGCCGGCTTCGGTCTCCCACCCGTCAAGACGCTCTCGGACGTGGACACGGCGGTGCGCGTGGCCGCCGTGGTCGGGCGCTCGCCGGGCGCGCCGTTGGCGGTGCTGCGCAGCGACGCCTGGAACGCCCCGCCGCGAGAGGCGCTGGAGCTGGCGGCGCTCGGCAGGCGGGTCAAGGAGCTGCGCGAACGGGTCCTTTCGCGCCTCGGGTCGGACGTGCTCTCGCAGGAGCACGCGGACGACGCCGCGTTCATGGAGGCGAAGGAAAGCTCCCCCTTCCGCTTCCTGAACTTCCTCAGCGGGCGGCACCGCATGCTCAAGCGGCGCTGGCTCGCCCTGCGTCTCCCCGGCTACACGGCCACGCTGCTGGAGCAGGCGGACGAGATGCGGAAGTCGGACGAGCTGCGGCGCGAGCGTGCCGCGCTTGCGTCGGGCGACGCAAACGGACGGCAGCTCTTTGGCGCGCTGTGGAACGGCGAGGAGTCGGATTGGGAGGCGCTGGAGGGGTACGTGCGCTGGGTGGTGGAGTTCCGCGGCGTGTGCGTGGCGCACGGGCTCGATGAAAAGGCCGCCGAGCTGGCATCCCGCGTGGCCCCCGACATCTCGCTCTCGCAGGCGCTCGCGCGGGCGGCGGAGGGGGCGCGCCAGGCGCTGGCGGGGCTGCGCGTACGGGCGGAGTGGCCGCTCGACTATCTGGCCGGTGCGCCGCTGGAGGAGCTGATCGCGCGCGCCGCGGCCCTGGACGAAGGCGCGGGGCTGGCGCCGCGCTGGGCTGCGTTCGAGATGGTGAGGCAGCGCGTAGCCGCCGGCGTCGCGGGGGAACTGGTCGCCCCGGCGCTCGCGGGGGAGGTGGCGTGGGCGGAGCTCGCGCGTGCATTCCGCCGCGCCTTCCACGCGAAGTGGACGGCCGCCGCGGTCGCGGAGCGCGAGCCGCTGCGCCAGTTCGCGACACTCACCCACGAGCAGCGCGCCGCCGAGTTCCGCGCGCTGGACGAGGCGGTGCTGCGCGAGAACCGCGATGCGCTCATCGGCCGCATGCGCGAGGCGGTGCAGGCGCGCCTCCGCGAGCCGGACGCGCGCGAGGGGATGCCCTTCCTCCAGCGCGAGATGGCCAAGGAGCGCCGCCACGCGCCGCTGCGCAAGACGCTGCGCTCGGCCGGCGCCGCCATCCGCGCCATCAAGCCGTGTTTCATGATGAGCCCGCTCACCGTGGCGCAGCTCCTGGACGGCGACCGCCCCTCCTTCGACCTGGTGATCTTTGACGAGGCCAGCCAGCTCCCCTCCGAAGACGCGGTGGGCGCCATCGTCCGCGGCGCGCAGTTGGTGGTGGTGGGCGATCCCAAGCAGTTGCCTCCGACCAACTTCTTCGCCGTGATGTCCGGCCAGGCGGAGGCACCCGTGGCCGACGACGGCACCCCGGTCCTGGAAGACACGGAGAGCGTGCTGGAGGAGTTCATGGGCGCGGGCGTCCCGCGCACGCGCCTGCGCTGGCACTACCGCAGCACGCACGAGTCGCTGATCACCTTCTCCAACGTCTCGTTCTACGACGCGGAGCTGCACACCTTTCCCAGCGTGGAAACGGCGACGCACTCCGCCGGGCTGGTGTTCGAGTTCGTGGCGGACGGCGTCTACGAGGGAAAGGGGCTGAACCTGGTGGAGGCGCGTCGCGTGGCCGACGAGGTGGTGCGCCATGCCCGCGAGACGCCCGATCTGTCGCTGGGCGTCGGCACCTTCAACCTTCGCCAGCAGCTCGCCATCCAGGATGAGCTGGAGCTGCGCCGCCGCGAAGACCTGTCGCTGGAGGCCTTCTTCGCGCGCAGCAACACCGAACCCTTCTTCGTCAAGAACCTGGAGAACATCCAGGGCGACGAGCGCGACGTCATCCTGCTGAGCGTAACCTACGCCCGCGGGCGCGATGGGAAGCTGCGCCACAACTTCGGCCCCATCAACGGCGAGAACGGCTGGCGGCGCCTGAACGTCCTCACCACCCGCGCGCGCCAGCGGATGGTGGTCTTCGCCTCCATGCGCGGTGACGACATCAACCCCGCCGCCACCACCTCCCGCGGCGCCGCCCTCCTGCGCGAGTTCCTCCTGTACGCCGAGCATGGCCGCCTCGACAGCGCCACCGCCAGCGCCGCCGCGGACACCGATTCGCCCTTTGAGCGCGAGGTGCTCGCCGAGCTGACGCAGCGGGGCCTCCGCCTGCAGCCGCAGGTGGGCGTCGCCGGCTATCGTATCGACTTCGGCGTGATCGACGACCAGGCGCCCGGCCGCTACGTCTGCGGAATTGAGTGCGATGGCGTCGCGTACCACTCGTCCGAAACCGCGCGCGACCGCGACCGCCTCCGCCAGCAGGTCCTCGAGCGGCGTGGCTGGGAGATCCACCGCATCTGGTCCACCGACTGGTTCAAGGACCGTGAGGGGCAGATCGAGCGCATCCTGCGCAAGGTGGAGGAATCGCGCGCCCGTGCCCGCACCGCCCCCGCGCAGGTGCAGGTCGACCGCATCGTCTCCGCCCCCGAGGAGAACACGCAGGCAGTGGCCCCCGATGACGATGCGCCTCAGAACGACGGCGAGGCCCCCTCCAGCCTCGCCGCCACGCCTTACACGATGGCGGACACCACCCCGCGCCACACCGGCTCCGAGCTCGCCGCCGCCCGCGACGACGAGCTGCTGAGCGCCATCGCCGACGTTACCGAAGCCGAGGCGCCGCTGCACGTGGACGACCTCGTATCCCGCGTCGCGGCGATGTGGGACGTCCCGCGCGCCGGGAGCCGGATGGTGGCGCGGGTGATGGACGCACTCTCCGCGGCCGAACGCGCGGGCCGCGTGCAGTTGCGTGGCGACTTCGTGTGGGGCGCGGACGGCGCGGTGACGGTTCGCTCGCGCGCCGGCACCCGCATCCCCGCCGAGCGGATCGCGCCGGAGGAGTATCGCGAAGCCATCCTTGCCGTCCTGCGCACCGGCGACGGCCTTCCGCGCCGCGAGCTGGCGAGTGAGGTGTGCGGCCTCCTGGGCTTCAGCCGCACCGGCCCACGCCTGGAAGAAGCCGTCGGCGCCGCCCTCGACGCCCTCCTCGCCGAAGGCATCATCGGCGAAGGAAGCACCGGCGTCCGCCTGCGCGCGTAGTCACTGAACAACGGCCTCACGCGGAGGCGCAGAGCCGCAGAGGAGAGGAATTGCCAGGCCCGATGGAGCCACCGTTCGGCATCCCGGTGAAGCGTTCTTCCGCAGGAGAGCGGGACTGACTGGACGGCGCGCGGACGACTTTCGTCACTCTTTGCAAGTATGGCTATTTCAACGACTTAGATAGGCAGGGCTCCGCCTGTTTTTCGTTGACAAATCGCTGTGAGGCCGAGTACACTCCATGCAGCCGGAGTTGTCGTGTCACGCAGATGTGAACGGGAGGGGTGCGATGGAGGTCCAGCAGAAAGATCTGGCCGCGATGAGCCGGCGCGAGCGGAACCGCGTGATCGGTGAGATGGCGAAGGCGGCGACGGCGCATCGGGAGGAGGAGTCCCGGATCATGCACGTCCTCCACGCGATCCGTAGGTTCTTCTCACCGGGGCGTGTTCCCCGATAGGTTCTCGCCGCGCCGGCTCCGCCGGTATATTCGCGAAGTCGATGAGGCGCTCGAGCAGGCCGCACGGAGCAGGTTCTACATCTCGCACGATCTCCGCTATTGCACGGAGCCGGACGCCATCGTGCTCGCCGGCACGTTTCAAATGGCTACGATCCGGTCGTTGAGCGCGGCATGCGGAGGCGCGCCTCGTCGCCGGACTGGAAGGCGCCGCACTGCGTGAGGACCCGCTGCGCGGCGGCGAGATCGCCGAAGTCCACCGCGGCGGTGAATCGCTGGGCGAAGTCGAGCACCTGGATCAGCGTCTTGGGATCGTCCTGCTTGGAAAGACGGCGCAAGCCGCCAATGTAGTCGCCCCGGAATGCAGTGGGGATGAGGAGCCTGCGCTGGCCCCCGGAGATCAGCTCGGCGTTCATCATCGCCCGCGCGAGGCGGCCGTTTCCATCGTTGAACGGGTGGGTCTCCGATACCAAGAACATCATGTAGACCGCCCGGTGAAACGGGTCGGGGAGCGACGGCATGATCTCCAGACCCCTCGACATCGTGCCCACCAGCAGCTCGGGATGTACGAAGACCGTGTCACCGGCGCGATTGACCACTTCCTTGAAGCGGCCCGGCTGCGTCTCCGGCCTGCCGTGCAGGATGGTCTCGTGCCTGGACTCGAGCATCGCACGGAACGCGGGGAAGTCGCGGGCCAGATCCGCCGCGCTTTGGCCCATCTCGTGGCTGCTGGACACTAGGCGGAACGTACCCAGGACGTCGTGCGCGTCAGCGGGACGCGCGGCCGGAATGCGGTTCTCGAAGACGATCTCCAGCGCCTCTTCGACTTCGAATTCGGTTCCCTCGATGAAGTTGGAGAAGTAGGCGTCGAAGAACGCGAGGTTCTGGAACGCGGGCCCACGGATCACGGGATCCGGGCGATCCGCCGAAGGCCAGAGCCGCAGCGCGTCCGCGAGACGCGTGAACCGCTCCAGGCGCGCGGCATCGTAGGGCGCTCCCGCCGCGCGCGCGATCGCGGTCGGAGCATGCATCCTTGCTTTGCGGGTGCCGAGGAGCGCCCCGACGATCCTGTCGAGCTTTGCATACGCTTCCTCCAGCCCGAGCTCCGGTGCGATCGCCCGCGCCCGGTCGCGTATGCTGTTGATCCAGCCCTCCCCTTTGAAGGAGAGCCTGCGCTCGAGGATCGTCTCCAGCTCGGTGGCGGAAACGACGGACGCTTCGCTGCTCCGAACCCGCGAAAACCTGAGGCACTCCAGGAGCGCGCGTGATTCAGACGCCATGTACAGCGCCCCAAAGTATCCGTTGTCACCCTCGAGCGGTCCTGGGCCTTTGAGGATGCGGACGGTAGCGCCGGGAAGCCGCACGATCCGCTCGTACGCGCCGGTCAGGAACACCGTGCCCTTAGGCGTCGGCTTCTGAGTGAGCGCGGTGCGGTGGGAGACGACCGCGCCGGGGAAGAGGAGGGCGATCACCTGCCACAGGTTCCTGCCGACGATGCTCTCCGGCGCATCCACCTGGTTCGGCGTGTACAGGCGCGGTCCGATCTTCCGAAGCTCGCCCCTCTTCACCATCCGCTGGACGGCACCGCTCGTTTCGGACGTGCTCACCAGCACTTCCGGTAAACCGCGAGGCGGAGTTTTTGCCACCATGGGAATACTTGTCCGGGCCGAAGGCAGATAATCTACCATCTAAGCTACGCTTCTGTGCGATTTTTTACAATATAACCGGGTGCCGGTACACACGATGGAAACCTCGAACTCGTTCGCGGACACGCTGGAGACGGACGACGATGCCACGTATTCGTGGTGGCGCGATACGCACCCGGACGGGTTCGTGCTGGCCGTGCGCGCGCGCCACGCCCCGATTCTCCATCGCGCCGGGTGCTCGGAGGTGGATCGGGACCGGCACCCCAAGCGGCTCAAGGCCAAGGGCGCACGCCAGATCTGCGCGGAAACCAAGTCGGCGCTGCGCAGCTGGCATGGGCGCGAGGTGCCGGAGCACGCGGGGCTGATCGACCGATGCACCAAGTGCGGGCCCTGACCACCTCCACCGGGTAGCTTTCATGCGCGCATCGCTCCGTCTCGCGGCCGTCGCCGCGCTCGTAGGGCTTCCCCTCGAGGCTTCGGGGCAGGCGCTCCGCAGCGTGTACACTTCGCTCGATACCGCACGCTGCCGCCTTCTCAGCAGAGACGAGGAGGCGGGTGGCACGCTGCATCGCTGCCGGGGCGTGGCGGGGTACGCGCTCCAGGTGGCGTACGACGACGATCGCATGTCCGTGAACGTCGTCACGCCGGCGGGGCGGGTGCACGAGTTGAATTACTGGGGCGTCATCACCGGCAACTTCTCCAGCCTGGGGCCGCGCGCGGAGTGGCGGATGCGCGGCGAGCGGCCCATCGCGCTGATCGTGCGGGTGAACGCCAGCGAAGACCCGTCGAACCCGGGGCGGACCACCTCGTACCTCGCCGTCGCCAGGGTGTCGGCGCGGGGGAGCTGCGTGACGGACCGCATCGCTCCCAGCGCCAACGCCAACGAGCTGGCCCGCCGCGCCGCGGACCAGGCGGCGGGGCGGCCGTGCCTTCAACGTGGATCAACGAAATGAGCGTGACCGGGCAGTTTCCCGCTGAGACGAGCGCGACCGGCGAGTTCGTGCGGCAGAAGTATTCGATCCGCGACCGGATCACGGCCGATGGATCGTCGGGCTTTCCCGCGGAGGCGGGGCGGTACCACCTGTACGTGTCGCTGGCGTGCCCGTGGGCGCACCGGGCCATCATCGTGCGCCGGCTGCTGGGGCTGGAAGACGTCATCTCCATGACCGTGGTCGATCCGGTCCGCGACGAGCGGGGGTGGGCCTTTCGCGAAGGGCCGGACCACACGGCGGACGGGGTGTGCGGCTTCCAGTTCCTGTCGGAGGCGTACCTCCTCACCGATCCGGAGTACACCGGGCGCTACACCGTGCCCTGCATCTGGGACCGCGTGACGAAGCGCCTCGTCACCAACAACTACCCGGACATCACCATCGACTTCGAGACGCAGTTCGGCGCGTTCCAGAAGCAGGACGCGCCGGATCTGTATCCTGTCGCGCTGCGCGATGAGATCGACCGGGTGAACGAGGTGGTGTACCAGGACGTGAACAACGGGGTGTACCGCACCGGGTTCGCGGCGTCGCAGGAGGCGTACGACGCGGCCGTGCACACGCTGTTCGCGCGGCTGGATTGGCTCGAGGAGCGGCTGGCGGGGCAGCGCTACCTGGTCGCCGGGCAGCTCACCGAGGCGGACGTGCGGCTGTTCACGACGCTGGCGCGCTTCGACGCCGTGTACGTGGGCCACTTCAAGTGCAACCTGCGCCGCCTGGTGGACTATCCCAACCTGTGGGGGTACGCCCGCGACCTGTACCAGCGCCCCGCGTTCGGCGAGACGGTGAACTTCGACCACATCAAGCGCCACTACTACATGACGCACGAGCAGCTCAACCCGTCGCGCATCGTGCCGGCCGGGCCGCTCGTCGACTGGACGACGCCGCACGGCCGCGAGGGGCTCGGCGCGTGAGCGGCGTCTCCATCCGTGACGCGCGCCCTGCCGACCGCGAGACGATCAAAGCGCTGACGCTGACCGCGTATTCGGAGCTCGCCAGCGTGATGGCGCCGGACGCGTGGGCGGGGCTCGATGGCGCCGTCCGCGCCGCGCTGGAAGTGGAGGGGGAGGGCGTGGAGCGCATCGTGGCGGAGCGGGGTGGCGAGATCGTGGGGAGCGTGATGCTCTTCGCGCCATCCGCGGATGCTTACGGCGGCCTGGCGGAGCGGGCGAGCTGGCCCGAGCTGCGGCTGCTGGCGGTGGCGCCCACCGCGCGCGGAGCCGGCGTGGGCCAGGCGCTGGTGGACGTGTGCGTGCGCCGCGCCCGCGAGTCCGGCGCCCGCGAGCTGGGGCTCCACACCTCCGAGAGCCTGCGCGCAGCCGTGCGCATGTACGAGCGGATGGGCTTCGAGCGCGCCCCCGAGCACGACTTCCGCCCCCCCGGCGCCGAGCTGGTGATGGCGTACCGCCTTCCGCTGGACGGTCGCTAACTCCGCCGCGGAGCGATTTCTGCCGGGGAGCGGCCGGCAAAGCGCATCCACCCGGGGGGCAGCCATGTTCCGACAGAGCAGCGAAGAGGAGTACGAGCAGGCGTGCGAGGCGGGTACGCGGCACCTGTTCGCGCTGGGGCACTTCGAGTTCCGCGACGCGCTCGACGGCGAGGGCGAGCTCCACCACTTCGTCCTGGACTCCAGCGAGACGGAGGGTGCGCCGGGGGTCTTCGAGACGGACCAGCTCGCGATGTACGAGTTCATGGCCCGCTTCCTGGCCGGGGAGTACGAGAAGCGCGAGTACCGCCTGGAGCGCTCCCCCGCGCAGGACGCGCTCCTGGACACGCTCGAGATCGCCGCCGCCCGCGCCCGCGGCGGCGAGACGACGTTCGTGTTCGACGACCTGGATGCGGCGGTGGAGTGGGACGAGGAGGAGGAGGCGTAGGGGGCCCCCACCCCCAGCGTCGCTCCGCGACGCATCCCCCTCCCCCAAAAACTGCCTGGGGGAGGGGGAGGTTGGATCGGGGACCTTTTGCGCGGTTCACCGCCAACGGGACCTCCGCCCCTGACCCGGATCCCGGTAGGGGCAGCCCCGCGTGGCTGCCCGTGCTCGCCCCGGCTCCGACGCCTTGCGCCGCCAACGCCTGCTCCGCATTGCACAAAGGCCCCTCCCGCGCCTACGCGGGAGGGGCCTCGTGTCTCACGGTGGCGCGTCATGCCTCCGCCACGTCCTCATCATCGACCTCGTCGTCGTCCTCCGCGCCTTCGGATGGATCGAAGGGGAAGATCAGGGAGTTGCGCACGGGGTGATAACGCGCGCCGAACGACTTGGCCTCGACCAGCGCCTCCTGCTTCGCCAGCCCCTTCTCCACGATCTCCTGGATGATGGCGTCCGTGAGCGGGACACTGCCTTCCAGCTTCTCATCGCTCATCGCTCCCCCTCGTGTAGGAAGAAGTGCGTTAGTGCGTTAGTGCGTGAGTGCGTAAGTAACTGCCGAACAACAGCGCACTTACGCACTTACGCACTCACGCACCGCTGTTCAACTCGGCACTCGGCACTGAGCACTTGGCACTTCCTTTCATTTCAACGGACACCTCAACAACGCCAGCGTCCCCGGCACGTGCCGGCCGTGCCCCTCGCTCACCAGCGCCACCGTGCCGTCGTCCGCGAGGGCGACGCCTTCGCCCTGGGCCTCGCCGAGGGGGATGAGGTCGGTGCGGCGCAGGGGGGCGGGCGGGGCGGGCGAGGGGCCCACCAGGTCCGTGGTGCGGTACACGTTCAGCAGGCTGTAGGTGCGCACCGCCACGAACCGCCCGTCCGGCGAAGCGCTGGCGCCGGTCACGCGGTCGCCCGGCTGCGCGGGGGTGGGGGCGAGCTGGCGCACGTGCACCAGCGTCGCGGGGGCGCCCTCGCGGAGCGGGGTGGGCCAGCGGAAGAGGTCCACGGGGGTGCGGGTTCCCTTGCTGATCAGGTACACCTCGCCGCCGGGGAGCACGAAGATCGCCTCCGCGTCGCGCGTGCGGCCGTCGGGGAAGCGCGCGGTGTAGGTACGCACCGGGCCGACCCGCTCGCCCGCGGCGCTCGGCTCCGGGGCGACGAAAAGGGCCAGGGGCTCGCTGCCGCGGCTGTTGTCGCCAATGTCGGCCATGTAGACGCAGCTCCCCTCCGCGCAGGGGCCCACCGCGATGTCCTCCCAGTCGCGCATGGGCACGCCGACGGGGAAGTTGGCCAGCTCCTGCCCCGTGGCGTCCAGCCCGAACAGCTCGGGCTCGTGGCCGCTGTCGTTGTGCGTCCAGAGCACGCCGTGGAGGGTTCGGCTGAACGCGACGCCGCTCGCCTCCTTCACGTTTTCGGGAAGGGTGAGGCCGCGCGCCTCGATCCGGCAGCCCTCCTCGGGCGCCTTCTCCTCCGCGCCGCCGCCGGCTCCCGAGCAGGCGGCGAGGACGGCGAGCAGGGGGATCGTCCGCCGCGAAAGGGGCATCATTCGGTGAGGATGGCGACGCGCCCGGAGGCGGGGCGCGCGTCGCGCGGCGGGGTGTCGGGGCGCTGGTAGTAGGTGCCGTCCGGCCCCAGCTCCCAGGCGTACGGATCTTCAAGTTGCGCGGCGAGGATGGCGTCCAGCCGCGCGCGGTGCGCCGGGTCGCGGATGGGGGCCACCACCTCCACGCGGCGGCTCAGGTTGCGCGTGCGCCAGTCCGCCGAGCCGATGTAGTACTCCGGCTCGCCCGCGTTGGCGAAGCGGAAGATGCGCGCGTGCTCCAGGTAGCGCCCCAGGATGCTGAAGACGCGGATGTTGTCCGACAGCCCCCGCACCCCCGGCCGCAGCGAGCAGAGGGAGCGGACGATGAGGTCCACCCGCACCCCCGCCTGCGAGGCGCGGTAGAGGGCGGCGATCATCTCGCGGTCCGCCAAGCCGTTGAACTTGGCCTGGATGTGCCCGCCGCGGCCCGCCCGCGCGTGCTCCGCCTCACGCGCGATCATCTCCAGGAAGCGGCGCCGCATGTTGTAGGGCGCGACCAGCAGGTGCTTGAAGACCGGCGTGCCGCCCGCGCCGGAGAGGATGTTGAAGAGCTCGTTGACGTCCTCGCCCAGCCCCGGGTCGGCGGAGAGGATGCCGAGGTCGGTGTACGCGGCGGCGGTGGTGGCGTTCAGGTTGCCGGTGCCCACGTACGCGTAGCGGCGCACCCCCGCCGTCTCGCGCCGCACCACCAGCGCCACCTTGGCGTGCACCTTGAGCCCCGGGATGCCGTAGATCACGTGGATCCCGTGCTGCCGCAGGTGGCGCGCCCACTCGATGTTGCTCTCCTCGTCGAAGCGCGCCGTAAGCTCCACCAGCGCCACCACCTGCTTGCCGCGCGCGCTGGCCTTGCGCATCGCCTCCACCAGCCGCGACTTACGATTGGTGCGATAGAGCGCGAGCTTGATGGCCAGCACGTCCGGGTCCTCGGCCGCCTCCAGGACGAAGCGCTCCACCGTCGCCTCGAACGAGTCCTCGGGGAAGGAGACGAGCACCTCCCCTTCCTTGAGCACGTCGAAGATCGGCCGGTCCGCGGCGATCGGCGAGGTGTGCTCCGGGGCGGGCGGATAGTGGAGCCCGGGCTCGTCCACCACGTCCAGCTCGCGGACGGCGCGCAGGTCGATGGGCTGCGGAAGCGAGTACAGGTCGCTCTCGCCCAGCGCGCTCACCCGCTCCGGCACCTCGTACTGCAGCTCGCGCAGGAGGATGTCGCGCATCCGCGGTGGCATCTCGCTCTCGACCTCCAGGCGCACCACGGGACGGAAGCGGCGCTGCCTCACCTCTTCCTGCACCGCGTTCAGGAGGTCGGCCGCGGAGCGGTCATGCAGGTTGAGCTCGGCGCTGCGCGTGACGCGAAAGGTGGATGCCACCTCTACCTCGACGCCGGGGTAGAGGCGCGGAAGGGCGCCGCGCACCAGCGCCTCCAGCGGCAGGAAGCGCCCATCGCCGGGGAGCGGGATGAAGCGCGGGAGGCCGTCCGGGAGCTCCACGATCCCCAGCCGCTCCGTTCCCGTCATCGGCTCGCGCAGAATGGCGGCGACGGCGGGGCGCAGGTTGCGGATGTGCGGAAATGGGTGTCCCGGCCCGGCCGCGAGCGGGGTGAGCACGGCGTGCACGCTCCCCTCGTAGTAGCCGCGCAGGAAGTCGTCGTCCTCGGGCGTCAGCGCGTCCGGCTCCACGATGACGACGCCGTGCTCGCGCAGCGCCGGCAGCAGCTCCGTGTGCAGCACGCGGTACGACGATTCCGCCAGGCGGCGCGCGCGGATGCCGATGGCGTCGAGCTGCTGCTCGGGCGTGACGCCGTCCATCGTGCGCTTGGTGCTTCCCTCGGAGAGCTGGCGCTTGAAGCCGGAGACGCGGACGCGAAAGAACTCGTCCATGTTGGCGCCGAAGATGGAGACGAAGCGCACGCGCTCCATCAGCGGCACCCGCTCGTCCATCGCGAGCGCCAGCACGCGGCGGTTGAAGGCGAGGAGGCTCAGCTCCATGTTCAGCAGCGCGCCCGTGGGAAGCTCCGCCGGGTTCCCCGTCTCCAGCTCCATCTCCACGTCGGGGATGGAGCGCAGGATGTGCGGCGCCGCGGCCTCCGTGCGCCGGATCTCCGCCTCCAGCGGCAGCTCGCTGCGCGCGAGGACGTGCAGGGCGGCCAGCGTGGCGTCGTCGCGCAGGGCGGGGGAGCCCACCATCTGCAGCAGCTCGCCGAGCGGCAGGTGCAGCACCCCCGTCCCCAGCGCGGGGAGCGGCCCGGCGAGCCCCTCCGCCAGCCATACCTCGGTGGCGGGGCGCCGCACCGATCCCGGCGCCGTGCCCACCAGGCGGACGCGCGCGGCGGGGTGGTCAAAGGTCTCGCGCAGCACGCGGCGGCAGGTCTCCTCTCCCGTCCCCTCGCCGGTGGGGAGGCGCAGCAGGCGGCCCTCGTTGCGCAGCGCCACACGCCCCTCGTCGAACGCCACCACCGCCACCCGCCGTGATGCGCGCACGGCTTCCTCCAGCCAGTCGACCTCCTCCTCGGCCAGAGTGCGGCGCGCGCGGGTGGGGAGGGGATCGGTGACGGGATCGAGGCCGTACTCCAGCTCCAGGGCGCGCAGCAGCTTCTTGCGCCCCTTGGCGTCGCGGTCCACGCGGATCTCCACCTCCGCCAGCTCGGCGGAGAGGTCGGCCTCGCGCACGGTCATGTCGTCGCAGAGCACCTCGGCGCGCGCCTGGTCGTCGCGGCGCACGCGGCGGATGCGGCGGCGCGTCTCCACCTCCATCCAGGGAACGAGGCGGTCCGGCTCCACCAGCGCGCGCAGCAGCCGCCCGTGCTCCGTGTCGGCGGCGAAGAGGTCGCGCGGCTCCACGTCCGGCCCCACCTCCAGCGCCCGCCGCAGCGGCGCCTCCGGCAGGACGCCATCGTCCCCGCCATCATGCACCTCGACAGCGAGCGACTGCGTGCCGTCCTCCTCCACGCGCACGCGCACCCACGCCCCGCGCCGCTCCAGGTCGCCCTCGGGGGTGTCGAAGAAGACTTCGCGGAAGAAGGAGGTCTCCGCCTGGCCGCCGCGCAGCCCGTCCGGCAGCGTCTCGGTGGCGATGCGGTCCAGCACGTCGCGTCCGCGCGCGGTGAAGCGGACCCCGGGCTGGGCGGTCATCGGGGGGAACGGGGGGAATGGGGAATGGGGAATGGGGAATCGAGCGTAAGGGGAGCTCCCCGTACGGAGTCGTGACAGGGCGCGGCCAGGCTCACCGCGTCCCCGGCGCGCGCACGCCCGCGCCCCACCGAAGACGGCGCGCGCCGACGGAGCCTCTGCACCGCGCCGAAATCATCCCATTCCCCATTCCCCATTCCCCATTCCCCGCAGTTCAAAACGGCAGCCCCATGTCGAAGTAAACCCGCCCCTTCTCGCCCGCCGCGTATGACACGCTCACGGCGCGGTTCAGGAAGATGAAGAACAGGCCGCCGCCCGCGGCGGTGTGCCATCCGCCGGGCGAGTCGCCGTCCACGTACACGCGCCCGGCGTCGGCCAGCGCGAAGGCGCCCACCGTGCCGCGGACCCCCAGGTTCGCGCGGAAGAGGGGCTGGCGCAGCTCCGCGCTCCCGTGCACCGCGCGGTCGCCGGCGTAGCGCTGGGTGCTGGAGCCGCGCAGCGAGTTGCCGCCGCCGATGAAGGCGGCCTCCTGGAGCGGGAAGTCGCCCCACGCCTGGCGCACCCCGCCGCGCAGGGCCAGCACCGGGCCCGCGCTCCCTCCGAGGTACGCCCTCGCCTGCGCTCCCGTGCTCCCGAACGGCCCGTCCAGCCGCGACACCGCCGGAAACGCGCTCGCGTCCGCCGAGAGGGCGAAGCCCAGGCGCGGGAAGGTGGCGTTGTCCACCCTGTTCACCAGCAGGCCGGTGCGCGCGCCCAGCGCTCCCCACGTCCGCGTGCCGCGCACCCCCGGCTGCTCCGCGGGCGATCCGTCGGGGACGCCGGGGTCGGTGAGGCGTCCCACCGGCGCCACCGTGAGCCAGCTGCGGCGCGAGAGGGGGAAGAACCAGGTGGGCTGCACCAGCAGCTGGCGCTCCCACACGCGGCGCACCTCGCGGTCCTCCACCTCCGGCGTCTCGTTGCCGAAGCCGTGGAAGTCCGTGGCCGCCAGCCCGGTGGCGCGCACGTCCGTCAGCAGCCAGCGGCGCGTGCCGGCGAAGTGGTACTCCGCGTTGTACTCCGCCCCGAAGCGGGTGTACTGCGGCGCCCACAGCACGCGCAGGTGCCCCTCGCTGGCGAAGGGGAAGCGCCGGAACCCGTGCGTCTTGAACGCCGGCCCGCCGCCCACCACCACGCCGATGCGCGAGCGCCATCCGGCGTACGGCGCGAACAGGCTGCGGCTGCGCCCCCAGTCCTGGGGCGGGCTCACGCCGGCGCCGCGCTCGTACGCGGGCGGCGAGTACTCGCGCGTGTCCACGTGGGTCCGCGTGCCGCGCACGAAGCCGTTGTCGCCCCGGTCGTCGTAGAACCTTACCCGCGCTCCGCTCGACGAGTCCGCCAGCGCATCGTCGCCAGCGCCGCCGATCACGCGGGTGGTGATGCGCCCCGGCCCGCCGCGGACGGACGCCCGGTCCGCGCCGCCGTGCAGGAAGAGCCGGATCTCGCGCGTCTCGTCCGGCAGGAAGCGGCGGCGGAAGTAGGGCGCCACGTTTTCGCCGCCGGCGTGGATGCGCACCTCGGCGCTCCCGTCCGGCGCGTGCTGCACGATGGCCACGTCGCGCTCGTCGCGGGCGTGGATCTCGGGCTCGGCCGCCATCCACCCGTACCACGTCATCGCCACCTCGCGCAGCCGCGCGCGGCGGGCGCGGAGCATGGTGCGCAGGAAGTCCGCGTTCAGGGGCCGGTACTCGGCCGGCATGCGTGCCACTGCGCCGTCGATCACCGCGTCCGAGAGGCGCGTCTGGAGCGTCGAGACCACCGATTCCCAGGCGGCGCGGTCCAGGTCGCCCAGCAGGCGCCGGTCCAGGAGCTGCGCGTTCTGGACCAGCCCGAAGAGCTGCCCCTCGTAGTCCTCCTGGAAGCGCACCGCCTTGGGGAGCTGCCCGCGCGCCACGTCCAGCGCCAGCCCGTCGTAGTCCGCGAAGACGTAGTCGCGGTCGCGGGGGACGGCCCTCCAGAGCTGCTCGCCGCCGCGGTCGTATCGCGCCCAGCTGTACTGGTCCTCGTGCCGGTCCCAGTCGCCGAAGTAGATGTCCATCAGCCGGCCGGCCAGGTAGTCGCGCGTGTCCAGCCGGTGCGACGGGGCGGACTCCAGCGCCTTGAGGAAGTCCTCCGTGTCCTCGATCGCGCTGGCCGCCGCGATCCCCGCCACCTCGCTGTTCCCGGCGCGCGGGCGCTCCTCCAGCAGCCCCAGCCTGCCGTGGAAGGAGGCGTGCTGCTGCGGCAGACCGCTGGCAGGCATCACGTACAGCGTGGGCGGCACGTACAGCACGCCGGCCGCGGCCAGCAGCGGGTCCGCCACCAGCGCCGCCGCGGGGTGCAGCGACGACACCTGGTCCTGGACCACCTCGCCTACGATCGTCCCCTGGATGTCCGGCGACTGGCCGCGCGTCTGGTTCTTGTTGACCAGCCGGAAGGCGTACTCGCGCCCGTTGGCGCCGCGGAAGCGGACCGACTCGGTCTGGTTGCCGCCTCCCGTGCCCGTCGGCGTCAGCCCGCCCGCGTAGCCGCGCAGGTCCAGCACCGGCACCTGCACCGGCGTCGTCCACAGGTTTCGGTACGACTCCCCCAGAAGCGACTCGGGGAGCGGCGGATGCGCGTACTGCGCCCCGGCTGCCACCCGCTCCTGCGCGGCGGCAAGCGCCGGGAGGAGGGCGACCGCCGCCGCCGCGAGGACCCGCCGCGCGAGCCTCACGGAGCCACCGGCCGGCTGCCCGCCGGCGTGCTGGGCCGCGGAGGGGCGGGGCGCACGGGGCCCGCCGGGTTCAGACGCGTGGTGTCGGTGCCCGCCGGGGGAAGCTCGCTCTCGGTGGACTGCACCGGCGGCAGACCCTGCGTGTCCAGGAACATGGAGAAGTCCTCGGTCGCCTTCCCGGTCTGGTCCACCACGAGCACCGCCAGGCGCACGCGTCCGTCCTTGAGGAAGGTGATGCGCTGGAAGCCGCTCGCCCGCCGCGTGTACTGCGACCCGGTGATTCTCCGCACCGTGGTGGTGTGGCCGTAGATCCCCGCGCCGCTCACCACCTGGTAGCGCGCCGGCGCACGGCGGAACACCTGCAGGTTGTGCTCGTGCCCAGCCGCGTAGATCAGCGGCGGGTGCTGCTGGAAGGCTCCCGCCATGTTCACGCGCAGCCGGGTGTACTCCACCCCGTTCACGTCCTGCCGGGCGAAGAAGCCGGCGTTGCGCACGTACGGGTGGATCTGCAGGTACGTGGGCCAGTCGAAGTAGCCGCCGTGCTCGCCGCCGCTCACCAGCGGGTGGTGGCCCACCACCACCGTGCGCCGCCCGCCGGCGCTGGCCAGCGCCGCGCGCATGGAGTCCACCACCTGCCGCTCGGACTTCACCGCGCACTCCGAGCCGGGCCCCTCCGGCCGCGAGCCGCCGGCCTGCAGCCACCACTGCGTGTCGATCATGATGAGGCGCAGCGTGGGGTTCAGGTCCAGCACCTCGGGCCCGGGGCACCCGCTGTTGGGGAGCATCGCCACCCGCCCCTTGCCGCGTGCGTCCACGTACAGGTCCTGCCGGCGGATGTAGCGCCACCCCTCCGTGCCGCCCGCTTCCCAGTCGTGGTTGCCGGGGATCAGCACCCCGCGCCCGCCGCTCTCCAGGATGGCGTCGATCTGCTCGTTCAGGATCCCCTCGCCCACCGCGCGCTCCGTGGCCTGCGTGGAGTCGACGAGCCCGCGCGGGTACACGTTGTCGCCCAGGTACACGACGAAGGTCTGCCCCGGGTCGTCGTCCTTGATGGCCTGGCGCAGCGCGTTGATCACCGGGTCGCCCTGGGGGGTGGGCTCCGGGAGCCCCGCGTCGCCGATCAGGAGCAGCGTGTAGGCGATGGAGTCGCGCTGCACCGCCTCGATCACCTTGCCCACGTTGAAGGCCGACTTGTAGCACCCGGCCAGCAGCAGGGCGCAGGGGAGGAGCGCGGCCGCGGCGGTCGTCCAGCGATGTCGATTCGTCTTCATCCGATGTAGTCCTCTAATCCCGCTTGCGTTTCTTCTTCCGCGTCCGGAAGGGCACGTACTCCGCGGCCGTGACCTGGGCGGACCAGCGCTCGTCCAGCGCGCCCACCAGTTCGGCCGGAGTGATCTCCGTCTTGAGCCGCACGAGATATTCCAGCACCGCGGGGCGCTCGGGCTCGCGCCGCACGTTGACCAGCCGCCAGTCGCTGGCGGTGTCGCCGAGCGCCTCCTGCACCGTGAGCCGCGCGACGTCCGGCGCGCTCGAGTGCACCAGCAGGATGCCGTCCGTGCGCATGTCGCCGTCGTGCTCCAGCATCCGCCGCCGGATGTCGCGCTGCGCAGCCGGATCGTCGGCGATCATCAGCTCCGGATCGCCCACCGACAGGATCCCCGTCCGCCCGTAGCTCCCGCTGTAGATCGACCCGACGTTGTACTTCCACACCAGCAGCACGACGAAGTTGAAGGCCAGCGACATCGCGAGCGCAACGTCCAGCGCCTGCACCCCCGCCGACAGCCCGATCCCGATCACCAGGAATATGTAGACGGCGTCGCGCGGGTCCTTGAGCGTGTTGCGGAAGCGGACCGCCGCCACGATCCCGGCCAGCGAAAAGGCCAGCGCCAGCGAGTTCTTGACCACCAGCGCGATCCCCGCCACCACGATCGGCAGAATGATGACCGAGGAAACGAGCGCGGGATCGTAGCGGAAGCGCTTGGTGAACATGTACACCCAAGCCACCGGAATCACCAGCGACATCGCGCCGGCGATCACCAGCAGCGTCGTCAGCGCGCGGTGCAGCGCCTCCCCAAGCGACAGCCGCGCGCCGTAGTCGCCCAGCGTGGGTGCGCGGGTCAGCAGCTCAGACCCGCTCCCTCCTCTCCCCAGGTCGGGGAGCACCACGGGCGAGATGAAGGCGTCGCGCACCATCGGCACCCAGTACACCAGCGCGCCCATGACGCCGATGAGCAGCACGTAGTAACCCACGAGCCGCAGAAAGGGTGCGCGCCGCGACTCGGAGATGCGCTCCATGAACCCCCGCACGCGCCCCCCGCCGGCCGCTGGGCGAACGGATGCAGGCGGGCGTGGCGGCGGGCTCTCGGGCCGGCGCCCCTCCTCCCGCCGCACGGGCCTGCCGCGCGCCAGGAGCGTCTCGGACTCGCCCCCGAGAATCGGATCGTCGTCTGGTTTGCCGGGCATGCTCGGTTGGCCTGTGCGCCGCGTGCCACGCTCCGGCGCGCGCACGCTCTTGCCCGTGCCGCGAAGCAGGAACCACGCCGCGGAGCGTCACAGTGCGGAAGCGCGCCAGAGCGTGTTTATCGTCTGCCGCGCTGGGCAAGATAGCCCGCCGGGGCGGTCACTGTCACGCCCATGCTCGTACGCCCGTACAGCGCGCCGAAGTGCCTCCTGTCGCCAGTCACCAGGTGCGTGGCCCGCGACGCGATCGCGGCGGTCAGGCGGACGTGATCAGCCCGCCCCCTCCACGCCCAAACACCCTGAGCGATGAGGATAGGAGATCCACGTTCACGAGGCCGCCGGGCGCTCGTGTGGTATCGCGTCGGAGTCGAGCCCCAATGCCCGCACCTCCGCCAAAGCCCACTGGTGGCTGTCCGCGTCGTAGGCGCTGTTGAGAAGGAACTCCGCGCGCCGCTCGGGCGTGTAGATCTCCACGGGAAGGACCACGGCGGGGCGCAGCAGGATGCCCTCCGCGGTGGCCTCCGCCAGCACCGTGGAGCCTCCCTCGATGCCGAAGCGCTCCCGGAGCTCCGCCGGTAGAACGAGTGCGCCACGCTGATCGATGCGGAGTGGTTCTGATGCGTTCAAAATCCACCTTCCTGGCGGGCGATTCGGACAACCACGAGTGTACCTTTCTCCCAGCAAGCACCGCAAGAAGACAACCCTCCTCACCGTCAGCACGCGCGGCCCCGAACCGTGACCCGCTCTCGAAGTAGTGTCTCCCGCTCTTCACGAGCCATCCGCCGTCGCCGTCCCCCCAAATCGCGTGCCGGAACTGCGCCCAGGGAGCGCTCCCGGTCGTTACCTGCCATCGGACGGACCAGTTTCCAAACGACAGCCGCGCTGGGCCGAATCCGGGGTATCTCCTCTTATCCCCGGCCGATTTCGGTGTTCGGCCCAACCAGCGAACAGCGATACTGAAACCGATGCCCGTCGCCGCACGGAAGCCCCTTCACTTCGTAGGATCGAGCCACAAGGATCTCAGGGCAATGCCTGAGGATGTGCAGGACGTCTTTGGCGCGGCGCTGCTGGATGCGCAGCATGGCGAATCGTCTCCCAACACGCGTGCGTTTGGGGAGGGGTTGCCTGGCCGGGTGCTGAAGCTGGCCGTGGACCACTATGGAGATACCTACCGCCTCGCCTGCACGGAGAAGTTCCCGAGGGCGGTGTACGTCCTCCACGCCTTCAAGAAGAAGTCGGTCAGGGGGAGCCGCACTCCGTTCGCGGAGATCGAGCTGCTCCGCAACCGCCTCCGCACCGCCGCGGAGCACTACCAGGAACACTACCGCCCCTGGGGGAATGACGATGAGCAATGACACGATGGTCCACGACAGCACCGGTAACGTCTTCGCGGACATGGGCCTCGCGGATGCGGAGACTCGCCTTGCCAAAGCTGAGCTCGCCCGCGCGATCCGCAAGGCCCTCGAAGAACTCGGCCTCGACGAGCCGTCCGCGGCCGAGCTGCTCGGCATCAGCCCGCTGGACGTCTCCGACCTCACGGTTGGCAAGCTGGCTCGCTTCAGCCTTGAGCGCCTGGAACGCTTCCTCAACGCACTGGACGTGGAGAGCGCATCCAGATAGCGCCGCGCTCCTTGGTGAAAGCGCGCGCCTTCTTCTGTCATCTTTGAGAGAGCCGCCACACCGATCTCAGCAGCACTCTTCAGCCTCCGGCGGCGATCGAAGGATCTAGCTGGCGAACCGAGAGCTGTGGGCCAGGACGGTGACCGCAGAAGCCCAGAGGACGACATGAATCTTGCCGACAGACGAGCCGGTGCGCTACTATTGGTGCGTCTGTACCAAATTTGGTGCAACCGTACCAAATCTGGTGCACGTGCACCGGATCGCACATGCTCTTTCATGCGCTCGACGCGGTCCTGGCCACTACGGCCAAGATCCAGATCCTTCGCGCGCTGATGCCTCTCGAATCGCCTGTCACCGGGCGGGAGGCGCAGCGGCTGGGAGGAGTGCGCTCAACTCTTGGAGCCGCGACGGCACTCAACGAGCTGACCGCCCTCGGGATTCTGATGCGCGGCGGGACCTCGAGCACGCACCAGTATCGCGTCAACCGGGACCACCATCTAGAGCCGGCGCTCCGCGCGCTCTTCGACGCCGAAGGACGGCGGATCGCAATCCTGAAGGCGGCTCTGACCGATGCGCTGACACGCGCCGGTGTGCTCGATGGCATCCGCTCCGCCGTGCTGTTCGGCAGCCAGGCACGTGGCGATGCGCGCGCCGACAGCGATCTGGATGTCCTGTTCGTCGCCTGCGCCGCTGAGAGGGTTGCGGACGTGGAGCGCGCGATCATCGATGCCTCCGGTGAGATACAGAACCGTCTCGGGCTGCGCCTCGCTGGGATCGTCATCCCCGCCGAACAGGTGCGCGAGCGCACGAGGCAGGGCGATCCCCTGATGGAAGCGATCCGGACCGAAGGCCGGGAACTTCTGGCGAGCCATTCTCTGAGGTGGTAGGGAAATGGTGAGCATCGGGAAGTCGAAACGCGAGGAGCGCACACGGGCAGCGAGATACCACGAGATCGGCCAGGCGCTGCTGCAGACGGCGGGCGATCTAGACGCGCTGGCCGATCCCCGGTATGGAAACGCACTGGCGATCATCGCCATCCACGCAGCCATCGCGTTCACGGACGCGCTTACCGTGAAGTACCGTGAGCTGAAGTCCACGGATGGGGACCACACCCGTGCGGCGGATCTCCTCGTCCATGCCATGGGCCACAGGGCCGATGCGGACCAGGTGAGGCGCCTTCGCGGGATTCTGAGCGCGAAGAGCAGCGCGTCGTACAGCGGAAACTTCTACACCCTCGCGGATGGAGTGCGCGTGCTCACGGAAACCCGCATCTACGCCCAGTGGAGCGCCGAAATGCTGCAGGAGCGGCTCTAGCAGCTGAGAAGCACACGACAGATGCGGTGAACGGCTGCCGCGAACGAGACCCTTGCATCCCCCGCCGACCGAATACATATTCGGTTCACACCCCCATAACACCGCCCGCGACCGCCTCCCCCGGCGTCGTGCGGCGTACGCGGAACCCCGCCTCGGCCCACCCGAGCGCCGCCACGCGCGTCGCTCCCCATCCAGAGAGAAATGCGTTTCGACCTGCTGATCCTCGCCGCCACCCTCTCCGCGGGTGACGCCCCCGCAGGGCCGCGCGCCCCGTCCGCTCCCCGCATCGAAGCGACCGACACGCTCCCCACTAGCGCGCGCATGGTACGCAGCGCCGCGCGCGCGGTGCTGAACGGCGTCGGCCTCGAGAGCGCGACCACCACGGCCCGCACGCGCGCCGCCCTCACCGCGCTGCGCTCGCGAGTGCGGCGGCAGAGCGACCCGGATGCGCTGCGCTTCGCCTTTCGCGCGTACTACAACTACAAGGCGGCGCACCCGGACGACGTCCGCAAGCCGTACCTGTACTACGTGGACTACGGGCTGGACGCGCGGACGCCGCGCGGCTACGTCTTCGACATGGACGAGCTGCGGGTGGTGGACGGGCCCTTTACCGTGGCGCACGGGCGCGGGTCGGCGCCGGACCGGGCGGGGGTTCCGCGGCGCTTCTCCAACCGGCACGGGAGCAACGCCACCTCGCTGGGCCTCTTCCTGGCGGGGGAGACGTACTCGTTCAGCGGCAGCAACAACGGGAGCCGCTACCGCTCCATCGGGCTGCGGCTGAGCGGGCTGTCGGGGGCGTTCAACAGCACGGCGCGGGAGCGCGGGGTGGTGGTGCACGGCGCGCCGTACGTCACGCGGCTGGGCGCCGGCCGCAGCGAGGGATGCCCGGCGCTGGAGCAGTCGCGCGCCCGCTGGCTCCTTCCGCAGCTCGCCAACGGGAGCCTCGTCTTCCTCTTCTCGCCGCTGGACCGCAACTGGATGAAGCGCGATCCCTGGGCGGCCGTCGAGGGCTGAGGTGTAGGCTTGGCGATGCGCGAGGCCCGGTGGGAGATCCCCGCCGGGCCTCGCCCTTTTTACCGCGTCCCCTCGCGCGGGACGGGACCGATGTCCTATCCTGTCGGACATCCTGGTCGCATGCACGCCGCGCATTCGCACATGCACACGATGTCACCCGGACCCGCACCCACGCGAGGGGGTGGATGACGATGCCGACCCGCGCCACCGCCTTTGCGCCGGCCAGCACCTCGAACCTGGCGGTGGGCTTCGACATTCTGGGACACCCCGTGGGGCCGATGGGCGACCGTGTGACCGTCGTGTGCAGCGACGAGCCCGGCGTGCGGGTGGCCGGCGTCACGGGCGCGCTCCCCACCGATCCGGCGCTCAACACCGCCACCGTCGGCGTGCTGCGCATGCTGGAGGAGCTGCGCCCCGGGTTCGGCGTGGAGGTGCACGTGCACAAGGGGATCCCGCTGGGCTCCGGCGTCGGCGGGTCGGCGGCGTCGGCGGTGGCGGGGGTGGTCGCCTTCAACGCGCTCCTCCCCGAGCCGCTCCCGCGCATCGAGCTTTTCCGCTACGCGCTGCTGGGCGAGGCCGTCGCGAGCGGTGCGGTTCACGGCGACAACGTGGCGCCGTCGCTCTTCGGCGGCCTCGTCCTGGTGCGCTCCGCCGAGCCCGCGGATGTGGCGGCGCTGCCGGTGCCGCCCTCGCTCCGCTGCGCGATGGCCCTTCCGCGCATGCGGCTGGACACGCGGACGGCGCGCGCGGTGCTCCCCGCGAGCTACCCGCTCCACACCGTCATCGAGCAAACCGCGAACCTGGCGGGGGTGATGGCCGGCCTCTGCACCGGCGACCTCGCGCTCGTGGGCCGCTCGATGCGCGACGTGCTGGTGGAGCCCCACCGCGCGTCGCTGATCCCTGGCTTCGCCCACGTGCGCGGCGCGGCGATGGCGGCGGGCGCGCTGGGATGCTCCATCTCCGGCGGCGGCCCCGCCCTCGTCGCCTGGTGCGACGGCGACGATGCCGCCGAGGCCGTGCGCGCCGCGATGGTGGACGGCTTCGCGCGCCACGGCCTCCCCGCCGAGGGGTGGACCTGCCCCGTGAACGGACCCGGCGCCCAGGTGGAGGAGTGGGCGTGAGGTACCACAGCACGCGCGACCCCGCCCACTCCGCCACCCTCTCGGAGGCGATCTCGCGCGGACTGGCTCCCGATGGCGGCCTCTACGTGCCCGAGTCCTTCCCGTCGTTCAGCGACGCGGACTTCGCGGGCGCCGACACGCTCCCCGAGGTCGCCGCGCGGCTCCTGGCGCCCTTCTTCGCGGGCGACGCGCTCGCCCCGGCGCTGGGCGAAATCTGCCGCGAGGCGTTCGACTTTCCCGTGCCGCTCAAGGAGCTGCGCGGGAGCACGGCCGTGCTGGAGCTCTTCCACGGGCCCACGGCGGCGTTCAAGGACGTGGGCGCGCGCTTCCTGGCCGGGTGCCTGTCGCGCATCGCCGCCGAAGACGCGCGCCCGCTCACCCTCCTCGTCGCCACCTCGGGCGACACGGGGGGCGCGGTGGCGGCCGCCTTCCACGGGCGGCCGGGCGTGGAGGTGGCCGTCCTATTCCCCGCGGGGATGGTGTCGCCCCGCCAGGAGAAGCAGCTCACCTCGTGGGGCGGCAACGTGCGCGCCTTCGCCGTGCGCGGCGACTTCGACGCCTGTCAGCGGCTGGTCAAGGGCGCCATGGCCGATCCGGAGCTGCGCGCGCGCCGCAGGCTGTCGTCCGCCAACAGCATCAACGTGGGCCGGCTCCTGCCGCAGATGGCCTACTACGCGTGGGCATCGCTCGAGTACCGCGCGCTGCACGGCGTCGCGCCCGGCTTCGTCGTCCCCTCCGGCAACCTGGGGAACGCGGCCGCCGCGATGTGGGCGTGCCGCTGCGGCCTGCCCGTGCGCGAAGTTGTGCTCGCCACCAACGCCAACCCCGCCGTCACCGCCTTCTTCGGCGGCGCCCCCTGGACCCCGCACCCCACCCTCGCCACCCTCGCGACGGCGATGGACGTGGGGAGCGCCAGCAACATGGAGCGCCTCCTCCACCTGTTCGGCGGCGAGGCCGGGACGCGCTCCGCCCTCCGCGCCTTTCTCGTGGACGACGACGAGATCCGCCGCGTGATCCGCGACGGCCCCGCCTCCTGGGGCGAGATCTGGGACCCGCACACCGCCGTCGCCATCGCCGTGCTCGAGCGGCTCGATGCGCCGCACTGGATCGTCGTCTCCACCGCCCACCCCGCCAAGTTCGAGGCCGTCGTGGAGCCGCTGATCGGCCGGCCCGTCTCCGTCCCCCCCGACCTCGCGCGGCTCTTGGACCGCCCCGGCCACGCCGAGCCGCTCGATCCCGAGCTGGAGGTCTTCAAGGCCACGCTGGAACTCCCTCCGGTGCACGGCGCGGCGCGGCACGGCCGATGAGCCTCATGCAGGCGCATCGCCATTCACGCTCCGATGTTCCAGGCGAGAGCGTGCGGCGGCGACCGCCTGGTGAAGCCGCTCGCGCAGCAACTCGCGCGGCGGCAGCTCCGTGATGTACTCGGCAACGTGTATTCCGCTGCGGCCGAGATTGAGGTACTCGACCGTCTCCTGCTTCTTTCCCGCGCACAGGATGATCGCGAGCGGGGTATCCTCGCCAGGCTGGCGCTCGTGGCGATCAAGCCAGCGAAGATAAAGCTCCACCTGCCCGGAGTCGGCCGGCTTGAACGCACCCAGCTTCAGTTCGATTACGATGAGGCGCCTCAGCTTCCGGTGGAAGAAGAGGAGATCCATGTAGTAGTCGTCCCCGTCGAGCGTGATGCGTTTCTGCCGCTCAACGAATGCGAAGCCCGAACCGAGCTCGAGAAGGAAGCGCTCGATCTCTCGCAGGAGGGCCGCCTCGAGGTCACGTTCGCTGTAGTGGTCCGCCAGTCCGAGGAAATCGAGCAGATAAGGGTCCTTGAAGACGAGCTCGGGCGTCAGCGCTCCCTCAGACCGCAGTTGGTCCAGCTCCTGCCTTATGACTGCGTCTGGCTTTCGCGAGAGGGCGGTGCGCTCGTACAGCATCGATTGGATCTTCGCGGCCAGTGTGCGCGTGCTCCAGTGCTCGACGCGGCACATCTCGGCGTAGAAGTCTCGCTTCAGTGGGTCCTCGATTGCGATGAGGTGGAGGAAGTGGGTCCACCCCAACTGTGCAATCAGTGATTGCACAGTTTCGGGTTCTGGGAACACCTCCGCGAAGCGGATCATGTTGAACAGGTTGCGCGGTCCAAAGCCACGGCCGAATTCCGCCTGGAGATCGCGCGAAAGCGCGGGACCTCCGCCCCGTACTCGGCGCGTTCGCCCCGCAGGATCTCCCGCAAGATACGGTCGCCGATCCGCCAGTGAAGGAGCGTGAGGCCAGCGTTCACCACCTGCGCCACCTGCTGCCGGGCGGTCCGGATCAACTCCCGGACCTCCTCACCCAGTGTGACCGGTGCCGCGATGGCGGTCTCGCGCTTGGGAAGCTTCTTCGACGGACTCATACCAGCCGGGCCTCCTTGGGCGACCAGCTTCGCAGGATGTTGGAAGTTCCCCTTCTAGATCTTTATCGGCGCGCGTTCGTCAGCGCTCCCAGAACGGCGGCGGCTCGATTCCGAGCGAGCGCAGGTAAACGTAGCCCTGGCCGCGGTGGTGGATCTCGTTGTCGATCGCGTACAGGATGAGGTCCGATGCGCGGCCAGGGTACATGCCGAACGCCGTCATCTGCTCCCTGAACTTCTCGAGCGGGATCTGCGGCCAGAGCGTGTTCATCTCCTCCGTCGCGGCGTCCCACTGGCGGAGGATCTCGTCCTTGGCGACGGTCGTGCGGTCGAAGGAGGTGTCCCACTCCTGGCTTAGCACCCCGCGCACCATCGGCACGGCGATGGCGAGCAGCTCCATCGCCATCTCGCCAAAGGTGCGCATCCCGGCCAGTGAATAGGTAGAGAGCTGGTCCTCCGGGAACGCATCGATCACGCGCCGCGTGAGGCGGCGGTGGCCCTGCCAGTGCTCCAGCAGCGCTTCGGGTGTGATGACCTGCGTGGACGGCGCGGAATCGTCGGACATGGGGTGCCTCGGTGGAATCTGGGGAAGCTCAAGGTCTGCGGACGCCACCTGATTCGGCGTGTGTTCGGTGGCGGTGTCAAACTGCTTCGCGCGCATGCGTGTCGCAAGAGGTTCGATCGGCTCAGCCCTTTCTGGGACTGCGGTCGGGGCTTTACTGACTCGGAATAGTTGTGCTTGCCTGCGTACCTTTCCTATCTTGCTCGCTCCTGCCCGGGCTGTTTCGGCGACTCGCTGTGGACCAATCGCCATGCACCGCACCGAACGGTTAATTGTTGACGACCTCCTCATGCGAAAAGTGGAGGAAGTCAGCTATCTGGTCGCCGAGAACGCCGCGTTGTACCGCCCCATCGTGCGCTTCTTCCACCAGCGGTACGAGTCGGGCGAGACGGGGTGGCTCTGGCCGAGCGAGGTGGCTGCGTTCGTACGCGCCCATCACCCGCATCATGATGCGTATACGGAGGAGGCGTGCGAGGCGCACCTGCGGCAGCTGGAGAGCTGGCGCGTCGTCGTCTCCGAGCACGACGTGAACCAGGCGCGCACCATAGAGGAGTTCGTGCGCGCCGCGCGGCGCTACCAGATCAGCGAGAGCGCGCGGATGATCGAGGAGATGCTCATCCGCCTCAGCGGGCAGGAGGGCTCGCGCGGTTCGCTGGACACCACCCGGCTGCACCGCCTGCGCGAGGCGCTGCTGGAGCTGGACCGTCTCCTCGCCGGCGTCTCGGTCGAACACGCCACCGCCGACACGCTGCGCGCGCTGGAGGGCGCCTGGAACGCGGCGGAGGACGCGCGCCAGGAGATCCGCGAGCAGGCCGGCCGCTATCTGCGCGAGCTGGACCACGACCGCATGCCGTCCGCGGCGGACCTGGTGGTCTTCCTCCAGTACAAGCGCATGCTCCGCGACTACCTGGACGAGTTCGCGCTCGGGCTCAAGGACTTCGTGGAGCGCACCCGGGACCTCTTCGAGGACTGGGCCGCGGCGGGGACCGATGCGCGCCTGGTGACGCTTCTCGCCCGGAACGAACGCGAGCGCAAGGGCGATTTACGCACGGAGGAAGAGCTGCTCGCCGGGTTCGAGGGTCAGCTCCGCGCCCTCCGCGGCTTCTCGGCGCGCGGCGGCGACGCGGAGATCCTGCACGCCAAGACCACAGCGCGCGTCCGTGCGCTGGTGGAGCAGATCGAGCGGGTGGTGACGGAGCGCCGGAACGCGCTGAATCGCGGACGTGACCTGCGGCTGCTGGCCCAGGCGTTCCAGCGGTCGAGCAACGACGAGGCGCATCGCCTGGCGTCGCGCGCCTTCGGGTGGGGGACCCCGCGGCACACGCGCGACTACAGCTCCAGCGCTGCCCCCGAGCTGCTGGAGCGCGCGTCCGTCTGGCATCAGCCGCCCTGGGACGTGGAGCTGCACCCCCGCGTGCGCGGCAACCCCAGCTTCCGCGCCGTCACCGCCCTGCGCGACGCGAGCCTGGAGCGCGCGGAGCTGCGCGCGCGGATGCAGGAGGAGCGAAGGGAGGAGGCCCGCTTCTGGGACGACCTCTTCGGCACGGGCGAGCTGGCGCTGGAGGGGCTGGTGCTGCGCTCCCCCGGCGACCGCTCGCGCGTGGTGCGGCTGGTGCGCGACTGCCTTCGCTCCCCCGACCGTCACGTGCGGCTGACGGATGGGTCGCGCGTGCAGATCCTTCCGCCCGCAGACCCGGCGGCGGTGGCCGAGGTGGCGGCGCCGGACGGCTACCTGTACCTGCGCGCCTTCCGCCTGCGCCGCACGGAGGTGGCGCGGTGATCACCTCCCACGCGCTGGAAGACGACGTCAAGGCGTGCGCCGAGGCGCTGATCGACCGGCCCATCATCGCCGCGGCGGACGACCGGCCGCTCCTGGAGAAGATCCGCCGCAATGGACCCGCTCTCCAGAACGCCTTCTCCCGCTTCACCGGCTGGCGGCTGCAGACGCACACCGAGTTCGCGCGGCTGGTGAAGACGCCGGCCCGCGCCGAGGCGTCGCACGGGCTGGCGTGGGCCCGCGGCTCGCTCGACTACGCGCTGCTCGCATGGGTGCTCTGGTATGGCGAGCACACCAGCGGGCGGAAGTTCACGGTCTCGCAGATCGCCGAAGAGATCCGCCTGCGCAGCGGGGAAGAGGGTGTCGCCGCCGTGGATTGGAGCCGGCGCGACCAGCGTCTCGCCGCCCGCCGGGTCTTCCGCGGCTTGGAGGAGATGGGCGTCCTGCGGCTGCAGGACGGGAGCGTGGACGAGTGGGCGGACCGCAACGGCAAGGAGGACGCGCTGTACGCTTGGGGCGACGCGGGGTGGCGGCTCCACGTCGGCATCCCCGCCGCGGAGCTGGAGGCGCTCGCCGAGGGCCGCGCGGCACCGCCCATCGTCGTGCCCGAGGGAACGGACGAGATCCGCCTGTACCGGACCCTCCTGCTCAACCCGGCCCTCTTCCGGCGCGACGACCCAGCCGCCTTCCGCCTGCTGGACGTCCCCGCCCAGTGCGAGATGGTGCGGAGCAACCTGAAGAAGCTCACCCACTGGGAGCTGGAAGTCACGCCGGAGTACGCGCGCGTGCTGCGCCCCGCCAGCTCCGCCGACGCGATCCAGACGCCCATCCCGCTCGCCGCGGGCATCGCCCACGTACTCCTTTGCTTCTGTGGACTCCTGCGCGACCGGTTCGCCGAGAAGCGGCTGGTGCCTGCGCCAGGCGGTGGTGACGCGTTCCTGGTTGACGTAGGCCGCATCGAGCAGGACGTGGCCGAGCTGCAGTCGCGCTTCGGCGCGAAGTGGGGAAAGACGTTGCGCGAGCAGCCGGTGCGCTCGCTCGCCGCGGAGCTGATCGTGGAGATGGAGGCGTGGGGGATGCTGCGCCGCACCGGCGAGGATGGGCAGTATCTCATCCTTCCCACGGCCGGGCGATTGACGGCGCATTACGAAGACGATGTGGTTGTCGGTGAAGATGGTTGATGCGAGTTGCTCGCACCCGCGGGTGGTGGCGAGCTATCTTGGCGCCGTCAACGAATTCCGCACCCAGCCGAGTCAGCCCACGCACGGCGAGCATGAAAGAACCTAACCTGATGCTGCACCGGCTTACGCTGAACGGCTTCAAGACGATCCGCAGGCTGGAGGAGCTCGAGCTGGGGCCCGTCAACGTGCTGATCGGACCGAATGGGGCCGGCAAGTCGAACTTCGTGTCGTTCTTCCGGATGTTGAACCGGATGATGACACCGCCCGGCGGCCTTCAGCTGTACGTGGCGAAGTCGGGTGGAGGTAGCACACTGCTTCACAGCGGACCCGCCATTTCTCCCGAAATCGAGGCGGCACTTACCTTCAGGACCCACGGTGGGGCCAGTGGCTACTCCTTCCGGCTGTCCCACGCCGCACAGGACACACTGGTGTTCGCCGAGGAGAAGCTGGGGATCGCTCAGAGTACGCGTTCGGAACAGGTCGAGACGTGGGTCAAGCTGGGAGCAGGGCAGCAGGAGACGAGGCTCATGGGGGTTGCGCGAGAAAATAATATTCTTAAAACGATCCGCACCTTCTGGAGCTTCCTGCGGGATTGCGCCGTCTACCAGTTCCACAATACCTCCGAGACGGCTCGCATAAGACAGCGTTGGAGTGTTACGGATAGCCAGCATCTTAAGGAGGATGGCGCCAACCTCGCGCCGTTCCTGCTGCGTATTCGTGAGCAGCACCCTGCCCATTACCAGCGCATCACCGGTACGCTACGCCAGATTGCCCCCTTCTTCGCCGATTTCGTCCTGGAGCCGGAGAATGCCACGCTCCTCCTGCGATGGCGAGAGTTCGGCAATGACGCGGTCTTTGGGCCGCACCAGGCTTCCGATGGCACCCTCAGAGCCATGGCGCTTGTCGCGTTGCTGCTTCAGCCGAGGGAGGAGCTGCCCGCGGTGATCATCCTGGACGAGCCCGAGCTGGGTCTGCATCCGCGGGCGATCTCGATCCTTGCGGGGCTGCTTCAGGGGGCGTCCAGCCACAGTCAGGTTATCGTGGCAACGCAGTCGCCCGTGCTGCTGGACCACTTCGAGCCTGGTCAAGTGATCGTGGCCGAGCGCGAGGGCGCGGAGTCCGTGTTCCGGCGCCTCGACGCCGAAAAGCTCTCGTCCTGGCTGGAGGAGTACACGTTGTCGGAGCTGTGGGACAAGAACGTTCTGGGTGGAAGGCCCCGCTGATGCGCCGTCTAAACGTGCTGGCGGAGGGTCAGACGGAGGAAGCGTTCGTGAACGAGGTTCTGGCTCCCCACCTCGCGGATTACGGTGTGGTGACCTCGGTGCGCTGTGTGACGACGCGCCGCGACCGCAGGCGCCCCGACGTCGTCCACCGTGGCGGGTTGCCGGACTATGGCAAGGCCCGCCGGGACCTTCAGCGGTGGATGGCGGAGGATGGAAGCGCGTCGTTCACCACGATGTTCGACCTGTACGCGCTGCCGGCGGACTTCCCCGGGTACGAGAGCGCCGCACGGCTGACGGATCCGTACGATCGCGTTCGCACGCTCGAATCGGCGATGGCCGCCGACGTCGGAGACTGGCGGCTCACCCCTTACATCCAGCTCCACGAGTTCGAGGCACTCCTGTTCGCCGATCCGGCGAAGCTGGACTGGGAGTACCTGGAGCACCCCCGTCCGATTGCGCGGCTGGTCGAGCTCGCGAGCGGGTACGAGAGCCCGGAGCTGATCGACGACGGCCCGGACACGGCTCCATCCAAGCGGATCATCGCGGAGATTCCCGAATACGCCTTCCAGAAGGCGAGCGTCGGACCTCAGATCGCGCGGCAGATCGGCATCGTCCGGCTGCGGGAGCGGTGTCCGCACTTTTCCCGGTGGGTCGAGAGGCTGGAGTCACTGGGACGGTCCGGCGCGGAATAACGGTAGACCTGGTTTTTCATACGCATGGCATCAGCATGACACAACCCGAATTCTTCCGCCTGGCCGGTACCCCGGCGCGCATGCTGGACGTGCTCGCCGCCATGCATGCATCGGACGGGGACCGCTGGATTCCTCGCCGGCTGATCCTGCAGAACTACTGGCTGTTCGGAGAGGCGGAGGTATTCCACTTCGCGCGCGGCAACCTGATGCTGACGGGGCAGAACGAGTCGGGGAAGTCGACGGTGCTCGTAACGGCCATCACGCTGGTGCTCGACATGATGCTCACCCCTGACCGGGTGGACACCATGGGGAGCAACGACCGCTCCATCCGCTACTACCTGATCGGCAAGGACGACGCATCGCCCGACGCGCCTACCTACCACCGCGAGCGCACCGCCTACATCGCGCTGGAGTTCGAGCGCGGCGGCTCCGGCGTGTTCCAGACCATCGGGATCGGCCTCCGTTCCTCGCGCGACTGGGCCAATCAAAAGGTGGAACGGTGGGGCTTCGTCATGTCGGGTCCGCGCCGCGTGGCCATCGACTTCCACCTCCACGACGGGAAGCAGCCGACGCGCCCGCTCCGTCCCGGCGAGCTGCGCGACCGGCTGGGGCACACGGGCCAGGTGTTCACGGACCAGCAGGGGTACAAGGCCGCCGTCAACGAGGCGCTCTTCAAGTTCAGGTCGGTGAAGGAGTACGAGAGCTTCCTGGAAATGCTGCACGTGGTGCGCACTCCCAAGCTCGGGGAGGGGCTCAACCCGCGAAAAGTGGAGGCGTACCTCAAGGAATCGCTGCCGCCCATCCAGAGCGCCGCCATCGAGGGTGCGTCGGAGGTGTTCTCGCGGCTGGACACCATCGAGGCCGAGCTCGACCACGTGCGAGGCCAGCTCGAGACGATCCGCTCGCTGGAGGAGCCGCAGGAGAAGGCCGTGCTCGCTTCGGCGCGGCAGGCGGCGGTCGCGTACCAGGCGTCGTCGGCGGAGCACGCCAGCCGGCAGAAGGCACACGCGAAGCTCCTCGCCCAACTGGCGGCGGCCCGCGACGAGATCGCCGGCCGAACGGCGGAGCGCGACCGCCTCGCCGAGGACCGGGCGGAGATCGAGGGGCGGCTGACCGTGCGGCAGGCGCAGTATCGCGAGCACGGCGCGTTCGACCTGGAGGCCCGGCTGGACGCCGTACGGGGCGAGCAGCGTGAATCCTCGGCGGCATTCGACGCGCTCCGCGACGACCGGCGCCGGGCGCAGTCGGTCCTGGCGCATGAGGAGGAGCAGCTCAAGGGCGATGCGGCGGCCTGGACGCGCCAGCGGGGGCGGCTCGCCGGCCGGCTGGAGGAGCTGGCCGGCGCGGCGCGGCGCGCGTTCTGGGTGCCGCTGTCGTCGCGCGTGGAGCGGGCCCGCGATGCGCTCGAAGGGATCGGCGTCGAGGCCGGTGCGGCGCCGGGATCGGAGCTCGCCCGGTCCTCCATCGATGACGAGGTGGAGGCTCGGCGGCGCGTGCTCGCCACGATCGGCGCGGCGCACGACGCGCTCGCAGCGGCCAACGGGCGGCTGGAGCTGTCGCGCAGGGCCAGCGACCTCGCGCGCCGCGAGTTCGGCGAGGCGGACGAACGCTTCCGCGCCGCGGCGCGTGAGGCGGAGGCGGGCCGCGCCGGGGCCGCCGCGGCGCTGGAGGCGTGGCGGGCGGCGGCGACGGAGCTGCGCGTGCCGGACGCGGCCTTCGGCGAAGTGCTCGCGCGGCTCGAAGCGTACGATCCGCGGGGGCATCGCCCCGCCGCCATGCTCGCGCCGCTGCACCCCGCGCACGACGAAGCGCGCGACGAGCTGCGCGCGCTGGCGGTGGAGCTGGAGACGGTGCGCGGCCGGGTGCAGGGCGAGGTGTCGGAGGTGGAGGCGCGGCTGAAGCGGCTCGCGACCGAGCGCGACGTGGAGCCGGACCGCACCCCGGCACAGGCCGCCGCGCGGCGCCTCCTGCGCGAGCACGGCATCCCGCACGTCCCGCTCTTCGCCGCGTGCGACCTCGCGGACCCGCTGGCGAAGGACGCGGAGCTGGCTGCGCGAGTCGAGGCCGCACTCCACGACTCCGGGCTCCTCGATGCGCTCATCGTCCCGGTAGATGAGGCGGAGCGGGTGCGCACGCTGCTGGATGCACACGGACTGGGCGACCGCTGGATCGCGCCGTCTGACTCCGTGGCGGTGGCGGACGAGTGGCTGGTGCCCGTCGCGCTTTCGGGAGTGACGGAGCAAGACGTTCGCGCCGCGCTGCGCACGCTGGGGCTGGGCGGAGAGGGCGGGGTGGTGCAGCCGGACGGTGGCTGGCGCCTGGGTCCGCTCCATGGCCACACCGCCGCACCGGCCGAGGCGCGCGTCCGCTTCCTGGGCGAGACGGCCCGCCGCGAAGAGCGCCGCCGCCGCATGGACGAGGCACGCGCCAGACTGAAAGAGCTGCGCGGCACCCTGGCGACGCTGACCGCGGAGATCGAGTCGTTCACCGCCCGCGAGCGCACGCTGGGCCGCGAGTGGCGCGATGCGCAGGAGCTGCGCGCCCTGCAGGCGCTCCACGACAGCCTCCTGGCGGTCCACCGCGAGGAGCAGGAGCGCGAGCGCCGCCGCAAGCGCGCTGAGCTCGCCGCGGAAACGGTGGAGACGGACACGCGCGACGTGCAGGAGCGCACCGCGGCGCTCGACCGCGCCACCGACGCGGCACCCTACCTCAAGGACCGCTCCAAGGCCGAGGTCGAAGCGGTGGCGGGCGCGCTCCGCGAAGTATCGGCACTGGCGCGCGCGGTGGGAGAGGACGTGGAGCGGCTGGAGGAGATCCGCCGCACGCACGCCGCGCGGGTTCGAAGGCTGGAGGATCTTCGTACGAGCCTGGAGGAGCTGGCGCCGCGCATCGCGCAATCGGACGCGCGAGTGCGCACGCTGGACGCGCAGCTCCGCACCCTCGAAGAGCAGCTCACGCAGGCGAGCATCGGCCGCGAAGAGCTGGCGGCGGAGATCCGCGTGCTCCAGGACAGGCTGGCGGACATCGCCCGCGCGGACGAGGCGGCGAGGGACTCCATCGCGCAGAACACGGGCAAGGTGACCCAGCTCTCGGAGTCGGAGCCGGACTACGCGGACCAGCTCCGCTCCGCCGCGATACGACTGCAGGGGGACGAGGCCGCCTTCCGCACCCGCCTGGAAGCGTATCCCACGCTCGAAGAGTACGTGGAGGCCGCGCGCGGTCCGGGGCTCGGCCGCGCCGGCGAGCTCATCCTGACCGGGGTGGAGATCCGCGAAGTGGACGGGCAAGCCAAGGCCGCGCGCGACGACCTCCATCGCGCGTTCGCGCAGGCCAGCAGCACCTTCGAGGAGCTCAGCCCCACGCTCGACGGCGACATCCTCCGCTTCACGCACGAGCAGGGCGAGATGCCGCTGTACGAGCTCTACCGCGTCCTCGAAGCGCTGCAGGTGCGCAACGAGAACCTCTTGGAGGAGGAGGACCGGAAGCTCATCGAGCAGCTGATGCTGCGCGACGTGGTGGACGCCATCCGCGACGCCATCCGCGGCACGCGCCGGTGGGTGGAGGAGATCAACGCCACGCTGGGCCGCATGAAGCTCTTCAAGGGCGGGATCATGCGCCTGCACTGGGAGGTGCGCCCGCGCGAGACCGCCGACGCCTTCGACCCGCGGCGGCTGGACGACCTCCTCTCGCAGCGGGGCATCGCGCTGGACGAGTCGCGGCGGGACGAGCTGATGGAGATCTTCCGCAGGATGGTGTCCGACATCCGCCGCAGGAGCCGCGAGCGCGAGCTGCTGGTGGACTACGCCACCGCGTTGCGCGAGATGGTGGCGTACCAGCAGTGGTACACCCTGTCCGTGCAGCGGCGCGACGAGAGCGGGCGCTGGATGCCGCTGACGAAGCGCGTGTACGGCCAGGGGAGCGGCGGGCGGCGCACGCTGGACCTCCTCCTTCCGCTGATCGCGGCCGTCTCCGCGCGCCTCGCCACCGCGGACCGCGCGGCGCCCCGCCTGGTGGGCTTCGATGAGGCCTTCGCGGGCGTGGACGACCGCAACGCCGGCGAGATCTACGCCCTTCTCACCGAGCTGGGCTTCTGCTGGATCATGGCGACGGAAAAGGCCGCGGGGCTCGGCGCGGGCGTGCGCGGCTCCGCCACCTACGAGATGCTCTCGGACGGCATCACCGTCGCCCCCACCCTCTCCGTGTGGGACGGCGAGCGCCGCTTCGACTTCATCGGCGACGAGCTCCTCGGCGTCGAGACCCCGCGGGCCCGGGAGGTGGAGCGTGCGACGTGACGTCGTCGAGGATCTGCTCACGCTCCTGCGGAACCCCGCTTTTGCTCCACTGCTGGATGCGCTGCACCGCTCGTTGGAGCGGCACGGCGCGCCAAAGGGGGTGCTCACCATCGAGACGCCGGATCAGGCCGATGCGCTGCACGACCTGGTCGGCAGGCTCTTGCGTCCGGGTGGCACGATGCGCGTGGCCGAGATCGACCGGATCCTTCGGGAGAGGACCCGGTTTCGGTGTTCGCTCCGCGAAGCGCTGGAGCTTCACCTCGGTGCGCCCATCGTCTGGAAGAAGGAAGGGGAGGAGCGTGCGCTGGCCGCGAGGGAGCGCGCCATCAGCCGCTGTTTCCAGATGCTCCCTTCGCTAGGGCTCTCCATGGGCGCGCAGACCCGGATGATGACGTGGCTGCACGCGGGTGAGTCGGCGCTCCGCGCGGACTTCCACCGCTGGGGCGAGGCGACGCTGCTGGACGCCGTGCGTGCCGTCGCGCGGGTGTTCGACTGCATGCCGGGGAGCGCCTCGCCGCCCATCTACCTGGCGGAGCTGGCGAACGAGGTCACTGGAAACGCGCATGGGCTGGACGCCGACCGCCCCGCCGGCGCGCTCCTCCTGCGGGCACTGGAGTTCACCTTCCCGGAAGCGGCGCGGCGCGAGGAGCGTCGTACCGTGGCCTGGCGGACCCTTCTGCTGTCCGAGGCGGGGATCGCGCGCGATCCGGTCTCCGTACGCGTGGACACCTTTGGCCTGTGCGGGGACGACGAATACCTGAGGGTGCTTCGCAAAAAGGGGGTGGATCGTCCGCTGACGCTCTACTCCCTGGCTGAGCTGGGCGGAGACGTGCGCGCCTGGAGGGATGTCGCTTTCGTGGTGGAGAACCCCACCGTCTTCGCGGCGCTCGTACGGCACGTGAACGCCCACTATCGTGCCGACCACCACCCCACGCTCATCTGCACCAACGGTAACCTGAACACCGCCGACCATCAGCTGCTCCGGCTTCTCACGGAAACCGGGGTCCATCTCTTCTACAGCGGAGACTTCGATGCTGGAGGGCTGGAGATCGCCGCGGCGGTGCTCGACCGCTATGCCGCGTCCGCAAGCCCGTGGCGCATGGAGCCGGAAGACTACCGGGCGGCAGTGCGCGCCGGCAGCGCGGCGCTCGACCCTGCCGCCGTTCAGACTTCCGCACGCCTCTTCCCGGGCCTGGTCGCCGAGATGTCCGTTCTCCGCCAGGCCGCCCACCATGAGGGTCTCATCGATTCGCTCAAGGCCGATCTGGACCGGTTCGTCCTCCGCGGCGAACCGCCGCCCCGGCGCGGTGGTGATCCAGGCACCGCTCGCTCCGTGCACGCCGCGCGGTAGCTCCGTCCGCGGCGCGGCGCATCATCCAGAAGAAAACGATCCAGATGAGCGAATACCAGTACTACGAGTTCCTGGCGATCGACCGGAAGCTCTCCCCGGCCGAGATGCGCGAGCTGCGCGCCGTCTCCACGCGCGCCGAGATCACGCCCACGCGGTTCGTGAACGAGTACCACTGGGGCGACTTCAAGGGAGATGCGTTCGCCTGGGTGGAGCAGTACTTCGACGCCTTCCTGTACCTGGCGAACTGGGGAACGCGCGAGATCTTCTTGCGCCTTCCACCCGGTTCGCTGGCGCTGGAGACCGCCCACCCGTACTGCCCCGGCCCTCCGGCGTCGGCGGATGGCGAGCCCGTGATCCTCTGCTTCACCAGTGAGCTGGACGGCGGGGACGACGAATGGCTGGAGCCGTCGGGGCTGCTTGCATCCATCGTCGCGGTGCGCGGCGAGATCGCGAGCGGGGACCACCGGGCGCTGTATCTCGGGTGGCTCCTGTGCGTCTATTCCGGCGAGGTGGCGGACGAGGAGCTGGAGCCACCGGTTCCGCCGGGGCTCGGCGATCTCACGCCCGCGCAGCACGCCTTCGCGGACTTCCTGCGCATCGATCCGGACCTGATCGCGGCCGCGGCGGAGGGCAGCGCCAGCACCGTTCCCGCCGATGACCCGGCGGCGGTACGGGCCTGGGTCGCCGCGCTCCCCGCCGCCGAAGCCGCCGACCTTCTCGCGCAGGTGGCCGAGCGCGACCCCGCCTCCGTGCGCGCGGAGCTTCTGCGCCGTTTCCGCGAGGCGCAGGCCGAGTCCGGCCGGAGCAGGCGGAGCCCCGCACCGTGGCGGATCTGCTCGAGGCGGCGGAGCGGATCGCGGCGGAGCGGGTCCGCGTCGAGGAGCTGGAGGCCGCGCGGGACCTGGCGCGGCGCGAACGCGCGGAGGCCGCCGCCCGCGAGCGCCGCCTGGACGCGATCGCGGAGCGCGAGGAGGAATCCTGGGCGCGGGTGGACGAGCTCGCCGCTCAAAAGAACGCCGGGGCTTACGACGAGGCCGTGCGGCTCCTGATCGACCTCCGCGAGATCGCGGTGCGAGACGGCCGAAAAGACGAGTCGGATGCGCGCACCGTCGCCGTTCGCGAGCGGCACATGAAGAAGCGCCGCTTCGTGGAGCGGCTGGACCAGGCCCTCCGCAATGAGCGGCCTGCGGGCCCCGTCGCCACCACGCAAACCGATCTATCGCTGGCCTGATCGCAGGCGCCTACTTCCGCCGGTTGCGCTTGCGTGAAGCCCTGGCGTCCTTGCGGCGGTTCTTCGCCTTCTGGGTGGAGCGGGCGTGCCTGGGCGCCGCCTCCGGCGGGGGAGCCGACGAACTACGCATCTTGTACGGGAAATTGTCTGCGCGCGGCGTGGTGCGTTCGGCGAGCAATCCCATCTCCACCTGCACGTCCTCCCAGTCGCCGACCAGCGAAAGATCCACCGCGCCCGCCTCGAACGCGTCGGTGATGAGGGGTGCGGCCTCCGTCGCGCCGATGTGCATGAGATGTGAAATCACGAAGGCGTTGAACTCGGGATCGCGGTTTTCCCAGTCGTGGAGGTACCCGGTCAGGATCTCGACGGACTGGTCCCGCGCCTCCGGCCAGCGGGTCGCCACCTCGCTCAGGACGGCCATGGCGGCGTAGCGGGTATATACGTCGAGCTCTTCCCGCGCCACGATTCTCTGGGCTACCGGGATCGCGGCCGGGCCGATCATCCCGAGCACTCTCGGAATATCAGTGAGCCTCCAGTCGTCCTCCTCGTCCTCCGGCTCCTGGAGGAGCGTCGCGAGCGGCTCCAGCGCCTCCTCCGCCTGAAGCTGCCCCAGCGCTCGCCACGCGTGGATCGGCGGCCAGAACCCCCGTGCGCTTTCCTCGTCGTATTCCTGCACGTCCGGGTCGGTGAGCAGTCGGATCAGCTCCGGCACGTGCTCTCGCGTGAGCCCCAGCGCCAGGTAGTCGTGCCACGGGCTCTGGCGAGCCGGTTCCTCGCCAAGCTCCAGCAGCTGCGCCACGGGCGGTGAGTACGATGCTTCCATGTCGCGTGATTCGAAGTATGAGTTGTAGGTGGTGGAGGTGCGCTCGCGCCGCATTCAGTGTGCCGCCGTGAGCTGGTGTGCCTGACGGTGTACCCAGGCATGGCGGTGGAGGTGGTGCGGCGGTCGAGCGCGTAAACATCGGCAGCCGTGGACAGTATGCCCGCGGCTGCTTTACTTCTGCGCTGTTCGGCTTCTATTCAGTACCTCGCGGTCACTAACGCAACCGGCAACCATCCCGCGAACCGCCGTGGAAGCTGCGCGTCAACCAGAAACCTCACGCGGCGAGCGGGTCGATCCGCTTCACGCGGCTGAGATGCGCGGCATACTCGAGAACGGCCAGGATGTCCTCGCGCTCCAGATCCTCATAGTCCGCGAGGATCTCCTCGTGCGTCATCCCCGCACTAAGCAGATCCAGAATCAACTCGACGGGATAGCGGAGGCCCCGCACGGTCGGCTTTCCGTGGCAGATCGTGGGATCAATCTGGATGCGATTAAGGTGCTTGCTCATCGATGCTCCCGTGGTGGGTACGACCGTATCTCCGCGCGGCCTCTTCCGTCTACGCGAAGGTCACCGTTTTCGACAATGACGGACCCGGTTCGGCGCCAGATGAGTTGGTCTCTGCCTCTGTATCAGCCCCGCCGCTACTCCTTTCGCGGCCTGCCGCCTTTTCTCCCATTCTCGCGGGACGCGCGTGATTTGGCGCTGCTGCGGGTGGAGCCGGCTTTCCGGGCGATGCCGCTTCGCACGACGCTTCCGAATGCCGCGTCCAGAATCCCCGACAGTGCGATGTCCACGTCGAGAGCGGGCCAGCTGAGACCGCATCCAGAGGGCGGGACCTTCACGCCAGCAAGATCCTCATCGCCCGCCCCATCGAGCTCGATGAGCATGCGGACGGGTATGGCGAAGGAGGATCCGTTGTGCATCCGGACACGCACCTCACCGGTAGCCGAATCGTATGCGGCGAATGCGACGCGCGGCTCGTTTTTCAGCGCGCGCTGCCCAGCGCGGCGGGCTTCCGCGATCTGGCGGATCAGTGCCGGGTCCACCCCTGCCTCAGTATCCATGGTACTTTCTCCACGCGTCGCGGAAAGCAGCCTGGTTCTCCCGCACGATCTCCACTGCCCGCGCCACTTCCCAGGTGCGCAGGCCGTACACGGCCCGCACCTCCGGGTCCTCTCCGGGCGCCCCAATCACGATGATTGCTTCGCCGTCCCGGCAGAACACGTGCACGTGCGGCGGGCGGTGTTCGCGCGTGAAGACCTTTACGGTGAGCCCGTCACCCACGTAGATCACCGGCATGATCCAGGATAACCTATCGAGTTGGGTTATGCAAGACAGAGCGCTAACGAGCGAAAGTAGACGTGCGCTGGACGCATTGCCAGGCGACGTAACCCTATCTTGCGAAAGTAGTTCGGTAGGTGGCGCGGATGGGACGGTATCGCTCCAGCAGGAGACACAGAGGCACAGAGGCACAGAGGCACAGAGGCACAGAGATGAAGTCGTCTCTGTGCCTCCAGGTGGCGATCAATCTTCTGCCGCCCGCTCCATCTCGGGGATGCGCCAGGCGGCGATGAGGGTGAGGACGCCCAGGAGGGCGATTCCCCAGAAGACGACGTGCAGGCTCTGCGACAGGCCCGCGCGGAGGAGGTCGAGCACCGCGGGGCTCAGGGCGCCGGAGGGGGCGGACTCGCCCATCAGCGACTGGATGCTGTCGAGCGAGACGCGTCCCTGCAGGCCCTCGCGGCGGATGTAGCGCGACATCATCAGGTTGAGGAGGCCGCCGAAGAGCGCCGCGCCCAGGGCGTTCCCCAGGATGCGCATCAGCATGTTGGATGCGGTGGCGACGCCGCGCTGGTTCCAGGGGACGCTGCTCTGGATGGCGACGAGCGAGGTGCTGGTGAGGAGGCCCAGGCCCACCCCCAGCACGAACGAACCGATCCCCGCCGGCACCGGCCCGAAGCCCGCCAGCAGCGCGATGGTCAGCGTCCCCGCGAGCACCGCGACGCCGCCCGCGCGCACGATACGCCGCACGCCCGTGGTCACGATGCGCCGCCCCGCGATGAAGGCGGCGAGCGGCCACCCCAGCGTCATCGCCGAGAGCGCGAAGCCTGCCATCAGCGCGGTCCCGCCCAGCACGCCCTGCACGAACGTGGGCAGGAACGTGACGATGCCGATCAGCAGGATCCCGGCGCCGAGCGTGGCGATGTTGCCGTAGCGGATGAGGCCGCTCGACCACAGGTCCATCTGCATCAGCGGGTCGGGCGCGCGGCGCTCCTGCTTGATGAAGAGGTAGAACGAGATGACGAAGAGCGCCAGCAGTCCCGCCACGATCCCGATCCCCCACGTGCTCGCCTGGGTCAGCGCCAGCATCAGCGACCCGACGCCGACGAGCAGGAGGAGCGCGCCGGGGTAGTCGATGCTGCGCTCCTTCGGCTCGAGCCCCTCGTGCAGGTAGATCGCGACCAGCCCGATGGACGCGAGCCCCAGCGGCAGGTTGACCCAGAAGATCCACGGCCACCCGATGCTGTGCACCAGCAGCCCGCCCGCCAGCGGCCCCACGATGGACGAGATCCCCCACACGCTGGAGATGTAGCCCTGGATGCGGCCGCGCTCCTCCAGCGTGTACAGGTCGCCGGCCAGCGTGGTGGTGATGGGCTGCACCGCGCCCGCGCCCAGCCCCTGAAGGAAGCGGTATCCCACCAGCGCCGTCATCGAGTGCGCGAAGCCGCAGAGCACCGAGCCCACGAGCAGGACCACCACGCCGCAGATGAACACCGGCTTCCTCCCCACCAGGTCGGAGAGCTTTCCGAAGATGGGGATGGCGATGGCCTGCATCAGCAGGTACGACGAGAAGACCCAGCTGTAGAGCGCGAACCCGCCCAGCTCGGACGCGATGCTGGGCATGGCCGTGGCCACGATGGTCCCCTCGATGGCGGACATGAACATCGCCAGGAGGAGCCCGGTGAATACGAGCGAGCGGTGGGTGGAGCGTTCCTTCACGCGACGATGCCGGGACGGAAGTGAGCCCGGCCTCCGAACAGTCCGGGGGCCGGGTGCGCGGTGCGTTTGCATCCCTCGTACCGCGGAGGCCGGCGCGGCGTACAGGCTCCAACAGAATGGCTCACGCGGAGACGCGGAGACGCAGAGAGAAACAGCCTGGAAGAGCCTCACACAGAGAACACAGAGAGAACCGCAAGCCACAGAGAACCCTCTTGCTGTTCTTCCTCTGTGGCTCTGTGTCTCTGTGTGAGCCATGCGGTCGCGATTCTCCGCGCCCTCCGCGTCTCCGCGTGAGACCCGCTGTTTTCAGCGCGGCGCCACGCGCACGGTGACGGGCGCGAACGCGTGGCCGGTCTTGAACGCGCGCCGCTCCCCGCGCACCACGTAATGCTCGCCGATGGACGCGGTGACGGTGAAGGCGCCGTCGGAATCGGCGACCCAGCGGTCGTGAAAGGACACGGAGTCGCCCGGCGCGAGGCGGTAGCGCTCCCCCGCGACCCCGCAGGGCCACGACTCCGAGGTCTTGTGCGCGACCCGGCTGCGGTCCGCGGGCACGACGCTGAAGACGACGGCGGGGGTGCAGCGCGCTTCCACCTCGATCGGCTCGTCGAACGGGTTGGCCAGCGTGGCGGTCAGGCGCAGCGTGTCGCCGGCGCGGGGGACTTCGGGGGAGGCAGCCAGGCGCATCTCCAGCTCGGGGCGGTGCACGGAGGCGGTGGGGCAGGCGGCAAGGATGACGAGGAGGAGCGCCGGTACGGTGTGTTTCATGGGTCGCGGTGAAGGGCGGAGAGGGGTGGCGGATGCCTGACGGTGCGGCCCGCGGGCGGGTTCTGCAAGGGGGGCGGGTGGCACGTGGCTGGCTCGCTTCTCGCGTTTGAAGCGGGGATATCCGGCGTTCGGCGCCCGGCTTTTCCGCCGGCACCGGAGCCCGCACCCGACTCGCGATGCTGCGCAACGTCACCCTTCGCTTCGGTGCCGCACCCGGCGAGCCCGCGCTCAGCTTCGCGCCGGGGCCGATGACGGTTTTCGTCGGGCCCAACAACTCGGGGAAGAGCCTGGCGCTGCGCGAGCTGGAGGCGCTGATCGAGAGCGGCGACCCCTCGCTCCTGCACATCGTGCGCTCCATCACCCCCTATCTTCCCGATGCGGAGACGGTGGAGCGGATGGTGCGCTCGCGCGAGGTGGAGGGCGAGCCGGTGGACGAAGGCTGGGTGCGCGTGCTGCGGCTGATGGCGCGCGACGAGGAGGGCGGAAAGCGCGCCACAGACCTGCTGGAGACTCCGCGCGAACAGCTCGTGAACCTGGCGGCGCTTCGGGCGGCGGTGGAGCACGGCGGCGGCCTCAGCGGCGAGGAGCTCCGCATGGTGAGCCGCGAGTTCCTGTCGCTGTTCACCCTGCGGCTGGACGGGCAGACGCGCCTCGCCCTCACGCAGCCAAGGCTCGCGCGCGACCTGCAGGCGAATCCCGCCAACCACCTGGCCGCGCTCTTCAAGGACGATGCGGCCCGCGAGCGCATCCGCGAGATCACGGCCGATGCGCTGGGGCTGTACTTCACCATCGATCCCACGGGAAGCCCGCGCTTCCGCATCCGCATGTCCGAGCGTGCGCCGCTGGACCTGGCGGAGGAGCAGGCGCTGGACGAGCGTGCCCGCGCCTTCCACGGCCGCGCGCACGACATCGCCACCATGAGTGACGGGGTGCGCGCCTTCACCGGCTTGACCGCGGCGGTGATGAGCGCCGACTACCGGCTGATGCTGGTGGACGAGCCGGAGGCCTTCCTGCACCCGCCGCTCATCCGCAAGCTGGGGAAGCGCCTGACGGAGCTCGCGGCCGAGCGCGGGGCCAACCTGCTCGCCTCCACGCACTCGCCCGACTTCGTGATGGGGTGCATCCAGAGCGGCAAGCGCGTGAACATCGTGCGCCTGACGTGGCGCTCGGGTGTCGCCAGCGCGCGCCTGCTCTCCGCGGACAAGCTGCAGACGATGATGCGCGACCCGCTCCTCCGCTCCACGGGGGTGCTGGGGGCGCTCTTCCACGAGGGCGCCATCGTCTGCGAAGCGGACGCCGACCGCGTCTTCTACGCCGAAATGAACGAGCGGCTGCTGGGCGCGCGGCGCGGAGGGGCGGACGGCTGCGTCTTCCTCAACGCGCAGAACAAGCAGACGATCCGCCGCATCGTGCGCCCCCTGCGCGAGATGGGGATCCCCGCCGTGGCGCTGGTGGACCTGGACATCTTCAAGGGGAAGGAAGACTTCCGCGAGCTGATGCGCGCGGGCTTCGTTCCGCCCGTCTTCTGGGAGCCGTGGGAGGAGCGCCGCAAGCGCCTCCACCAGGAGATGCGCAACGAGGACTACAAGTCGGGCGGCATCTACACGCTCCCGCGCGGTGCACGCCAGCAGGCGGACGCGCTGCTGGCCGGGCTGGCGGAATACGGCCTCTTCGTGGTGCCGGTGGGGGAGCTGGAGAACTGGCTGCCCGAGCTGGAGGTGGGTGGGCACGGGCCGGAGTGGCTGACGCAGGTCTTCCACCGCATGGGAACCGACCCGACGTCGCCCGACTACATGCGGCCGGCGGGCGGCGGGGTGTGGAAGTTCATGCAGCGCCTCGCCGCCTGGATCGCCGACCCGCACCGCCGCGGCATGGCCGACGAGGTCATCGACGTCGCCCACCAGATCGCCCCGCCCGAGGAGGACGAGGACGTGGGTGCGGTGGAGGGGGTGGCGGAGCTGGGGCGGGGGGTGAGTGCTGCCGCGAGGACAGGGCCGCGCACGGAGCGGGTGGAGAGGAAGGAGCGGAAGCCGGCGGCGTGAGGCCCCACCCCCAGCGTCGCTCCGCGACGCATCCCCCTCCCCCAAAACCTGCCTTGGGGGTGGGGGTGTTGGCGTGCATTGGTGCAGGGCTATCGGGGACGGGGCGCGGGCGGGCACGGGCAGCCACGCGGGGCGGCCCCTACGGGTTTCGGGGTGCGAGGGGCGGGGGGAGGTGCGGCGGCGAGGGCGGGCAGACACGCAGGTCTGCCCCTACGGGATTCGTGCGCGTGGGGCGGCGGACGGAGCGGGGGCGGGCACGGGCGCGATGAATCGCGCCCCTACGCGTTCCGGGACTGGACGATCTCCCCCCTCTCTCGATAACAGAGGCGCCAGCCTCTCCTGTTATCGAGAGAGGGGGGCCGGGGGGGTGAGGGCCCTACAACAACCCCCGCCGCTTCACGTCCAGGTAGCGGTTCACCGCCGAGGGCACGGCGTCCGTGGGGCGGGTGTCCGCGACCAACACGCCGGCGCGCTGCATGGCGGCGAGCGCGGCGGCGCGGGCCTGGAGTAGCTCCTCGGCGGCGGCGCGGCGGAAGACGTCGGCCTCGTCTTTGGCGGCGAGGGTGGCGGCGGCTTCCAGCTCGGGGTTGCGGATGGCGACGGCGATGGGGAGGTGCCGCTCCGCCGCGCGGCCCAGGTGCGCCACCAGCGCGGAAGAGGCTCGCGCGTCGATGATGTCCGTGAACATCACCAGCAGAGAGCGGCGGCGGAGCTGGTGCGCCAGGTAGGTGAACGCCGCCGGGTAGTTGGGCTCCACCATCTTCGCGTGCACGTCGCCCAGCGCGTCCGCCATGCGCGAGAGGGAGGCCTTGCTCGGCGGCAGGTACTGCGTGACGCGGTCGCTGAAGACGAGGAGCCCGACGAGGTCGCCGTGCAGCGCGGCCACGTCGGCCAGCAGCAGGGCGGCGGTCAGGGCATAGTCGAGGCGCTCCTGGCCGCCGATCTTCTGCGTCATCAGGCGGCCGGCGTCGATGGCGATCATCACGTTCTGCCGCTTCTCCACCTGGAACTGACGCACGATCATCTGCCCGCGGCGCGCGCTCGCCTTCCAGTCCATGCTGCGCGGGTCGTCGCCGCGCACGTACTCGCGCAGGCTCTCGAAGGAGCCGCCCTCGCCGCGCTGGCGGACGGCGCGGAAGCCGGCGTCGCGCAGGCGGTTGTGGAGGCCCAGCAGGCGGTAGCGGCGCAGCTCGGCCACTCCCGGCTGCACGCGCACGGCGTCCTCGCGCGTGACGCGGCGCTGCCTCCACGCGAGGCCGAGCGGGCCCAAGACGCGCAGGTGAACGTCACCGAACTGCGCGTCGCCGCGGCGCGCGGCGCGGACGCGGTAGGTGGCGCGCTCGGTGTGGCCGGGGCGGATGGTGAGCTCGCGCACGTCGCCGTCCAGCCTGGTAAGGATCGGCGGGAGGTCGTCGGTGATGCGCAGGTGGGTCGGGCGGGGGCCGTTGTTCTGGACCGAGAGCGTGACCTCCGCCTCGGCGTTGAGCGAGACGCGGCGGGGCGCGCGCCGCTCCACCCGCAGCGCGCGGGGCGCCAGGATGGCATCCACGGCGAAGAGGACCAGGAGGAGGGCGTCCGCCGCCAGCGCGCCCGCGGTGCTCAGCGGGTGGAGGAGCGCCGCGCCCGCCAGCACGATGAGGAAGCGGTGCGACGGAAGGACGCCGGGCGCCCACTCCCGGCGGGGCTTGCGGCTCACCGGATGGGCGCCGGAAGCGTCTGCAGGAGCCCGTTCAGCCGCTCGTCCACCGTCTGCCCCTCCACCTCAGCCTCGGGGGTCAGGATCACGCGGTGGCGCAGGACGGGAAGGACGAGCGCCTTCACGTCGTCCGGCGTCACGAAGTCGCGGCCGGAGAGGAAGGCTTCGGCGCGCGAGGCCAGAAAGAGGGCCACGCTCGCCCGCGGCGACGCGCCCAGCGCCAGCGTCGGCTCCTCGCGGGTCGCGCGCACGATGCGGGTGACGTAGTCGCGCACCGCCGGCTCCACGTGTACCGCCGCCACCGCCTGCCGCAGCCCGATCAGCTCCGCGGCCGACATCATGGGCGCCAGGCCGTAGCTCTCCACACGGTCGGCGCTGAAGCCCTCGGCGTAGCGGTCCAGGATGGCGCGCTCGGCGTCGTGGCCCGGGTAGCCGATGACGATCTTGAGAAGGAAGCGGTCGAGCTGCGCCTCGGGGAGCGGGTACGTCCCCTCGTACTCCACCGGGTTCTGCGACGCGAAGACGGTGAAGGAGGCGGGGAGGACGCGCGTCCTGCCGTCCACCGTCACCTGCCGCTCGGCCATCGCCTCCAGCAGGGCGGCCTGCGTCTTGGCGGGGGCGCGGTTGATCTCGTCCGCCAGCAGCAGGTCGGTGAAGATGGGGCCGGGATGGTAGACGAACTCGCGCTTGAGCTCGTCCAGCATGTTGACGCCCACCAGGTCGGTGGGCATCAGGTCCGGGGTGAACTGCACCCGCCCGAAGCGCAGCTCCAGCGCCAGCGCCAGCGAGCGGATGGAGAGCGTCTTGGCGGTGCCGGGGACTCCTTCCATCAGGGCGTGCCCGCCGGCCAGCAGCGCCACCATCATCTGGCGGAGCACGTCTTCCTGCCCCAGCACCACGGTGCCCAGCCGGTCCAGCACGGCCTGCGCGCGGTCGCCGGGGGCGGCCGGCGTTTCCAGGATCGTCACGTTCGTTTCGCCTCTTCCAGGAGTCGGTCCACGTCGCGTGAGAGCGCCACCAGGTCGGCGGCGTCACCCTTCTTCCATTCTTCCCTCAGCGCCGCCGCGGCAGGACCCGCGGAGGCGAACGAGGTCAGCTTCTCCAGCGTCTCGCGCTCGCCCGTGCCTTCGCGCGGCGGGCGGCGGCCCATGCGGCGCGCCAGCCCGGCCAGCAGCAGGCGGCGCGCGGTGCGCCGTGCGCCGCCCTGCCGGTACGCGCCGGCCAGCGCCTCCACGTGCTCCAGCGGCGAGCGCCGCAGTGCGGGCGCGGGCGCCAGGGGAGCGCCGAAGCGCCGCCCCGCCAGCAGGAGCAGCCCCAGCGCCGCCGCGAACCACTGCAGCGCCGCGTGCCCCCACGGGCGGTCGCGAAGAAAGCGCAGCGTGCCCGCCACGGCGCTGCCGCCGCCCCGGTAGCCGTGGTGGTACTCGTCGAAGTACACCGTGCGCCCGCCGCGCGCCAGCTCCGCCGCCGCCCGCGCGAAGACCGGCGCGGCGCCGCTCCCGCGCAACGTGTCGTTGACGAGCGGGCGCGGATCGCTCCACGCCACCACCCGCCCGCGTCCCAGAGGGAAGGTGGCCGCAACCGGCCGCTCGCCCACCGCCAGCAGCCGCGCCGCGCCGGCCCGCGCCAGCGCGGGGGAGCGGGGCGCGAAGGTGCGGCGGAATCCGTCCACTTTGACCACTCCGGCAGTCCACGCGTGGCGCGCGGCGAGGGCCGTGCGCACCTCGGTCTCCGCGCCCCACATCCGCAGCGTATCGCCCTTGAGATCGCGGAGCTGCAGCCCGAGCGAGTCGGCCACGTCGTCCCGCCGTCCCGCGACGTAGATCAGGGTGCCGCCGGCGCGCACCCACTGCGCCAGTGCGTGGATCTCGGCGGGGGAGACGCCCTCGCTGGGATCCACCAGCACCAGCGTCCCCGCGAGCGAGTCCGCGTCCACGTAGGGCGTCAGGCGGCGGCCCGTCTTCATCTTCAGGCGGCCCAGCAGGTCGTGCAGCGCCCGCGTACCCCACCGTGTGGAGTGGAAGGAGGAGGGGCGCGGATCGGCCGACTCCTGCCGCTGCGGCGTGGCCAGGGTGGAGAGGAGGGCGACCACCAGGAAGAGCAGCCCCAGCACCAGCATGTCGCGGCGGCTACCCACGCGCGCCCGCCTCGCCGGCGGCGGCGCGGAGCCGCTCATAGCCGTCCGGGTCCAGCGCCCGCCCGCCGAAGACCACCGGCTCGAAGCCGCGCACGAACGCGGCGAAGGGGCGCGCCACCTCGGGGTTTGCCCTCACCTCGCGGCGGTAGTCGCCCGGCGTCTTGGCCGGGTCGAAGCGCAGCGCGCCGCGGGCGTCCAGCCGCAGCACCAGCGCATTGTAGAGAGCCAGCGACGCTTCGCGCAGGCGCCCCTCGCCAGCGGCGCGCCGGGCCGCGCCCTCCCAGTCCGCCGCGGTGCGCGGGCCCCCCAGCGCCTCGCCGTCCTCACCGGGGCCGGGGCCGCGCTCGCTCGAGAAGGCGACGCCGCTGGTGTAGAAGAGGTGCGCCAGGAGGCCGATGGCGGCCGCGGCCAGGAGCACGGCCATGATGTAGAAGACGACGGGCCCCGCCTTCTCGACGGCGGCGATGCCGCTCAGCCGGTCCATGATCCAGCCGAGCGCCTTGCGGATCTGCTCGCGGATCATGTCCATCAGCCCCGGCGGCTTCGTCTGCGCCACGAAGTCCGGCTGCGCGTACACCTCGCGCAGCGCGCGGTCCACCTGCTCGACGCCGGGTAGCTGCATCGTCACCCCTCCAGCGCCATCCGCTGCACCGCCGCCTGCACGTCCATGGCGTCGACGCGCACGCGTCGGTCGAAGTACAGCAGCGTCTGCGCGGCGGTGGTCAGCGGCAGCGTCAGGATCAGGATCAGTTGCTCGGCGACCGGCCGCAGCCCCGATTGCGCGTACCCGCCCCCAAGCCACTGCCCGAACACGAGCTGCGCCAGGACGGGGAGCCGCCCGATCACGGTCAGCACCACCATCATCCCCAGGATCAGCCACCCCGCCCCGCGCGACAGGTGCGTGGAGCGATGCCGCGCCTCACGCGGCGTGGTGTCTTCGAGAACCGCCGTCTGCGACACCGCGAAGTAGCGGACGGCGACGATGATTCCCGGAATGATGAACAGGAAGAGGGCAGCCGCGATCGCGAGCCCGGCCACCATCGCCGCGCGCAGCAGTGTCCAGTAGCGTGCGCGCGACGTGGCGAACGCGCGGCGGACGTCCACCGGCAGCCCGTCGTACGCGTCCGCCGTGGCGCAGATGAGCGCGCCGGACGCCAGGAGGCCCGGGAGCCCGCCCACGACCGCGAGCAGCAGCCACGCGCCGGACTGCTTCACGCCGGCCGCCAGCAGCAGGAGCTGGCACGCCAGCACGGGCGCCAGCGGAAGGGCGGACAACTTGAGGAAGGCGGCGAAGTTGCGGCGGTACAGGACGAACGCGCCGTCCAGGATCTCCCCGAACCCCAGCGGCCGAAGGTGTGGCTGGTACGTGGAGCCGGCCGGGCGGGGAAGCTCCCCGGCCCCGGCCTGCGTGGCGAGTTCCATCACCGGGCCGCGAAGGTGTCGGCCGCGAGCTGGTCGGTGGCGAGCTGCACGTCGAACGCCTCCGTGCGGACGCGGCGGTCGAAGTACAGGATGACGATCGATGCGATCATGAAGGGGGTGGTGAGCGCGCCCACCACCGAGTTCGCCACCTGCTGGGTCCAGAAGCTCCCCGCGCTGGGGACCGCCCCGGGGTTGGTGAACGCCGCGAAGCCGCCCGTAACCGCCATCACGACGATCATGGGCAGCGCGATGATGAGGAAGGTGACGAACACGATCCCCGCCACCCGCGGGAGGGCTCCCCGCGCCAGCCGGATGGAGCGCCCGATCGCCTCGATCGGCCCCTTTCTCTCGATCACGATGGCGGGCAGCACGGCGAACAGGGTGGACATGGCGGCGATCATGGCCCCCATCGCCAGGATCATCACCGGCACCATGAGCACCACCGTGGCGGTCGGGCTCCCGATGCCCACCCCGATCGCCGCGAAGATCCCCCCGACCACCGCGCCGATCAGGATGACGATGAACATGCTCACGACCAGGATCAGGTACGCCACGATCATGGAGAGCAGGAGCGGGAAGAAGGCCCGCAGCCCGCGGCGGTAGCCGTCGCCCACCGAGACCTCGCCGCCGGTCCACGCCTCGCCCACCATGCGCGTGAGCGCGGACCACATCACGAGCTGGACGATGAAGCCCAGCAGGATGAGCGGGATCATCGCCGCGCCGACGGCGGCGGCCGCGTCCGCCGGCTTGGCGCTCAGCGCCGAGCGGGTGAAGACGCCCGTCATCAGCATGCTGGGGATGAGGGGGAGCAGCGCCGCGCTCACCAGCAGCACGAAATGGCGGCGGTACAGGCTGAAGGCGCTGTCCAGGATCTCCCCGAAAGACAGGGGGCGGAGGTGCGACGTGCTCATGGAGGGGGAGGGCGCGGGTAAGAGGGCAGGAGGACGCCCATTCTAGGCCATTCGCGTGCCGGGTGTCAACCTCGGCGGAAACGGATGGATGTCAGCGCACCCGCACCCGCACCGGCCGCGACGCCCCCTCGGCCACGGGGCGGTGCCGCTCGTCGGACCAGGTGAGCTGGAGCGTCTGCTCGCCGCCAGGGAGGGCCGGCACGGTCCAGCGGTAGCGGTTGCCGCCCAGCGGCTGCACGTCGCCGGGGGCGGCCATGAGCTCGGCTTCGCCCGCGCGCAGATGAAGGTGCCGCCCCGCCGCGTTCCACCCCAAGGGCCCCGCCTCCAGGCGCGTCCCCGCATCGAACACCACCGCCACCGGCAGCGCCACCTCCGCCCCCTCGCGCGGCTCGATCAGCGTGATGGCCGGCGCGGCGGCCGGCCTGCCCGCCCCCGCGTCCGCTGGCCCGCCCCGCAGGAGAAAGAACAGCGCCATCATCGCCAGCACCGCCGCCACGATCCCGTACACCCGGTCCATCACGAGCGGCCGCGCGTCTGCTTCCCTGTTCATCTTCGACCGTGTTCAGGTGATTTCGAGCACCCAAGATGCTGGCGCGGCGCGGCGGGCGCGAGTGACTGCCGTTGGAGTGCCGACGGGTTGCCGGAGTTCGCGTCTCAGGATAGAGTCGGGAGCCGGCGGAATCCTCACAACCGTGTGCGCGCATGTTCACCAACGCGAGACAGCAGGCCCTGCTGGCATCGCTCACGGCGGCCGTGACGGTGCTGGCGTTCGTGGGCGTGCGGCTGGGGCTTTCGAGCCCGCTGGAGGCGGCGGGCGTGGCGACCGGCGCCGTGTGCGTGTGGCTCACCGTGCGGGAGAGCGTCTGGAACTTTCCCTTGAGCCTCGCCAACGTGTCGCTGTTCTGCGTCCTCTTCGTCGGCGCGAAGCTGTACGCGGATGCAGGGCTGCAGGTGGTGTACTTCGCGCTCTCCATCATCGGCTGGTACCTGTGGCTGCACGGCGGCGAGCGGGGCACGGCGCTCCGCATCTCCCGCATCGGCGCGCGCCAGGCGGCGTGGCTGGCCGCCGTGGGCGCCACGCTGACCGCCGTGCTCTGGATCACGCTGCGCCTCGCGGGCGGCAGCGCATCGTTCTTCGACGCGCTCACCACCAGCATCTCGCTCTGCGCGCAGTGGATGCTGAATCGCAAGTACGTCGAGAGCTGGTACGCATGGATCGCGGCCGACCTCATCTACATCCCGCTCTACGCCTACAAGGAGCTGTACCTCACGGCCGGTCTCTACGCCGTCTTCCTGGTGATGGCGACGATGGGCCTCTTTCACTGGCGGGGGAGCTGGCGGGCGCTGCCGGTGGCGGCCGCGTGACGCTGGGGTTCGTCGTCGGCAAGTTCTATCCGCCGCACCGGGGCCACAGGCACCTCATAGAGACGGCGCGCCGCGCCTGCGACCGGCTCGTAGTGCTGCTCCCCCACCACCCGTCGCAAAAGATCCCGGGCGAGCTGCGCAGGGCCTGGCTGGAGGAGATCCATCCGGACTGCGAGATCCACCTCGTTCCCGACGAGCTGGGCGAGGACCTGGGGGAGTGGGCGCGCTTCGCGACGGAGCATCTCGGGCGCGCCCCGGACGTGGTGTTCAGCAGCGAGGACTACGGCCCGCGCTTCGCCGCGCTCCTGGGTTGCCGGCACGTGATGGTGGACCGCGACCGGGCCGCGTTCCCCATCTCGGGTACGGCCGTGCGCTCGGCGCCGCTGGAGAACCTGGAGTGGGTGGAGCCCTGCGTCCGCGCGTACCTGGTGCGGCGAGTGGTGCTGATCGGCGCCGAATCCACCGGCAAGACCACGCTGGCCCGGATGCTCGCCGAGCGTTACGAAACGGCGTGGGTGGAGGAGTTCGGGCGCGAGTACTGGCAGGCGAAGGTGGGCGCCGGGGGCGTGCTTCCCATGCCGCCCGCGGAGCCGCTGGACTGGGCGAGCGAAGAGTTCCGGGACATCGCGGCCCGGCAGCAGGAGCGGGAGAACCGGCTGGCGCGCACCGCCAACCGCGTGCTGCTCTGCGACACCAACGCGTTCGCGACGGGCACCTGGCACGAGCGCTATCTGGGCCGGCGCGACGAGGAGGTGGATGCCATCGGCCGCCGCGACCGCGTGGACCTGTACCTGCTGGCGGAGCCCGATTTCCCGTTCGTGCAGGATGGCTGGCGCGACGGCCAGTCAATCCGTGACTGGATGCACGGGCGGTTCGTGGAGCAGCTCGCCGCGCTCCCCACACCCGTGGTGCGGCTGCGCGGCCCGCTCGAATCGCGCCTCGCCGCCGCCAGCGCCGCCATCGACGCCCTGCTCGCGCGACCGTTCGACCTCTGATGCCGCCTGGCGAATGCCCTGCTGTAGACGAACGTTGCGCCTAGAGTGCGGAGTGCGGCCGGACAACGACGTGTCGTCCGGCCGTTTCTCGTTTCCAGGCTACTTCCGTTCGATTTCGCGCCGCGCTTCTGGAGAACGGCACGGACTGTCGCCGTAGCATCGGCGCCTGCGCACTCGCATCATCGCACGCTCCTTAGACGGTCCGCGCGCCGAAAATGAGGGCGTCACACGTGTGTTTCGCCGACTACATGTGTTTCCCTCCAACCTTGGCCGTTTGGTTCCGGCCGATTACAATCGGTGCCCGACGCGCTGAGAATCGTTGGGCGCGGATCGCCGGGCCCGTGTGAGTCTGTGCGGAGCGGTAGCCACGTTGTGGTCGAAAAGGAGAACTACCCCACCCGGGTTCCATGCCGGTAGCCGTAGTTCCCAACCATTACAATCCTCCGGCAGTTCATTGGCCGCTTATTCACGCGAGGGGGAAGTGATGCACAAGAGCGGGCGCGGGCTAGCCGCTCGCCTCCGTGCGACGTTCCTACTCCTGGTGTGTGGGGGAGCAGCGTGCGGGCGAGCACCGGCGCAAAATCAGGGACCAAACCCGGGAGGGCAGGAGTGCAGGGTGTCTGCGGGGCCGCCCCGCCCAGTCAGGCTACCTGACGGTTCCCGCATCCTGGTTGATGCGAGCAGCATGGCTGTCCAGGGGAACTCCGTGTTGATTCTCGGCTCCCCTGCTTACGTATTCAATGGTCCGAGTAACACGACGGGCGCTACTGTGATCGGGATCGTGCGGAACGGACACGGGAGGATCTCGACCGTTCCGTCCCCGATATCCACCGACAGCGTGCGTGATGCTCAAGCGATTGCCGCAAAAGGGGGTGGCTGGCATGTGCTATTCGCTACGGGCACGCGCGGCACTAAGTGGAGCCTCTTTGCATACGGGACGGTCGATATCTGGTACGCGCACTATGACGGCCGGAGGTGGACTGGAACCCAGCGTGTCGCCCGAGCTCGCTCCGCGATGATTTCGCCCCGGCTCGCCAGCGGTCCGATAGAAACAGATCAGGGGCTCGCCTTCGCCTATATCTATGACCGCTCCTCCGAGCTGCGCTCCAACGCGGAGGGCAATCAGGGCCTGGTCATGTTGGTCAGACGTCCGAGCGGTTGGGCGGCCGATACCCTGCGGACCTGGGAAGCACCAGAGTCAGTCCATCTCACCGTGATCAACGGGCGCATACGTGCGTTCATCGCGCAGTCATACTTCACGGGCGGGCGTCCGCACGGTCCCGCTCTATTTGCTGCCGATTACAACGATGGCTGGGGAACCCCACGCCTAGTCGACGACCCCGCGCCAGAGTACGTGCCCGAGGTCTTGAAGACCGCAGGCGGCGAAAACGCACGCGGGGTATCGTGGCTCAAAGCGGCTCGGGGGCCCGAGAAAAGACGCCTCGTTTGGGAGGCGCTTGACGACGAAGGTACCAGTCAGCGATCAGTATTTACACAGATGGAACCGGGGGACATACCGGCGATCGTCGGGCTCGGTGATCGAACAATGGTGTGGCTGACGCGCGATGCGGACTCACGCGAACGGCTGAGAGTGTACGCTGCGGCGGACACCCGTGTCCGGGATGCCGGTACCGTGGCCGTGCCCCTGATGAACTTCGTTACGAAGGCGGTCCCGCTGAAGGATGGGCGAATTCTCGTACTTACGGGTGGCCCTGATCCAACACCGGGCGCGGAGCCGCCATTCGCAAGTTATCTCACGGAAATCGCCGTGGGATGCACCGTCGACCGCCGCTGACGCGGGCAGAAATGGACTTTGTCCGGACGTACGTCTCTCTGCCCCTAAGGCATCACCGTCTCGGCGCTCAGCAGTCAGCATCAGACCGGTAGTGCGGCGCGCGAGTAAGGCGTCGTTGATACGTCCGGACACCTGACTTTGCCCGAAGCTTGCGGGGGGATGGACGCACGATGCTGCGTCCTCCCCTCGTACAGGCAAAGATGCTCTCGATGATTCGCCGCGCGCTGCCGCTGGCGGGCGCGCTGGCTTGCTCCACGCTGCACGCGCAGGAGGTGCGGCGCGACACGGTGCCGGTGGCGCTCGACACGCTGGCGGTGCGGGTGCTGCGCGTGCCGCTCCCTCTGGTCCGCGCGCCGTACGCGGTGAGCGCGGTGGGCGGCCCCGAGCTGACACGCGCGCGGCCGGGGCTGGCGCTCAACGAGACGCTGGTGGCGATCCCGGGCGTGCAGGTCGACAATCGGTTCAACTACGCGCTCGGCGAGCGCATCTCCATCCGCGGCTTCGGCGCGCGGGCGCAGTTCGGGGTGCGCGGCGTGCGCGTGCTGGTGGACGGCGTCCCCGCCACAATGCCGGACGGCCAGACGACCCTCAACCACGTCGACCCCGCGACGCTGGGCTCCGCCGAGGTGATCCGCGGGCCGGCGGCTGCGCTGTACGGCAACGCGTCCGGCGGCGTGATCCGCCTCTCGACGCTCCGCCCCGTCGATGGGCCGCTGGTGGCCGAGGGGCGCGTCGTGGCCGGGAGCGACGGCCTCCTGCGCACGCAGGGGAGCGTGGGGGGCGCCGCCGGGCACTTCCGCTACCAGGCCGACGCATCGCGGCTCGCCTACGACGGCTATCGCACCCACGCGTCGGCGGAGAACGTGCTGGGCGGCGGCGTCGTGTCGTACCGCCGCGGCGGCGACGAGCTGCGCGTCACCGGGCGCTTCGTGCGCTACGACGCGCTGAACCCCGGCTCGCTTAGCGACTCACTCCTGCGCGTGGACCGCACGCAGGCCTTCGCGCGCAACGTGGCGCAGCGCACCGGCGAGGAGGGGCGCCACGGCCAGGTGGGCGCAACCTGGGAGCATGCGCTGGGCGCGGGTGCGCTCGAGGTGGCGGCATACGGGCTTACACGCTCGCTTGACAACCCCATCCCCGACCGCATCATCGACCTGGACCGGCGCGTGGGCGGCATCCGCGCGTCGCTCTCGGGGCGCACGGGGAGCGGGGCCGCGTCGCTGCGCTGGACGGCCGGCGCCGAGACGGAGCTGCAGCGCGACGACCGCCGCAACCACGCCAACCAGGCCGGCGCACGCGGCGCCCTCCTCCTGGACCAGAGGGAGCGGGTGCGGTCGCGCGCCGCCTTCGCGCTCGCCACCGTCTCGCTCGGCGGACGGGTGGACGTGCTGGGCGCCCTCCGCCACGACGGCTTCCGCTTCTCGGCCGACGACCGGCTGGTGAGCGCCACCAACCCCGACGACTCCGGTTCGCGCACGCTCGGCCACTGGAGCCCGACGCTGGGGGTGTCCGTGACCGCGCTGCGCGGGGTGAACGTGTACGCCAACTACGCGCACGCCTTCGAGACCCCCACGACCACCGAGCTGGCGAACCGGCCGGGCGGCGCGGGAGGCTTCAACCCCGAACTTGAGCCGCAGGTGACGGATTCGTACGAGTTGGGAAGCAAGGCGCAGGCGGGGCCGCTGCGGGTGGAGGCCGCCGTGTACGACGCGCGGATCCGGGACGAGCTGATCGGCTTCCAGGTTCCCGAGGCGCCGGACCGCACCTTCTTCCGCAACGCCGGCCGCTCGCGGCGCCGTGGAGCGGAGGTGAGCGCCGCCCTCTCGCCGCGCCCCGGCGTCACGGCGCGCGCGGCGTACAGCTACACCGACGCGCGCTTCACCGAGTACGTCGTCGGGACCGGCAGCGCGGCGGTGGACCTGGAGGGCATCCGCGTTCCTGGCATCGCGCCGCACCGCTGGGAGGGGACGCTGAACGTGGCGACCCCCCGCGGTCCCTTTGCCGGGCTGGACGCGCGCCGCGTCTCCTCGATCCCCGTGCGCGACGACGACCGCGCGGGCGCCTTCCGCTCGCCCGCGTACTCGCTGCTGGACGTGCGCGCCGGGTGGGAGGCGCTGCGCGTGGGCCGGGCGCGCGTGACGCCCTCGGCGGGGGTTACCAACCTGTTCGACGTGCGCTACAACGCCTCGGTGGTGGTCAACGCGTTCGGGCGGCGCTTCTACGAGCCGGGGCCGGGGCGCGCGCTGTACACCGGGGTCGCGGTGGCGCTGGGCGCCGCGCGATGAGGCTGGCGCGCGTTTCGCACCGGCCGTGTTTGGAACCGATCCACATCCGCTTCGAGGAGGGCACGATGAAGAAGTACCTTGATCCCCGCTTCCTGCTGGCCTTCGCGATGATCGTTGTGGCGGGCGCGTGTGCCAGCACCTCGGGCGGCGGGCAGTCGGGCGCGGCGGGCGAACGCCAGCGCGGAGTGACGATCGAGATCGAGAACACTGGCACGCTGTCGGGCGACCTCACCGTGTACGTGGTCGGGGTGAGCGGCACGCGGCAGCTCCTCGGCAGCGTGGCGCCCAACCGGAACGCGTCCCTCCAGTACCGCGGCCCGATGGTTGGCGGGCAGTACCGCCTGCTCGCCCGACCCAATGGCGGACGCGACATCCTCTCCAACCCCTTCAGCTTCAGCGGCGCGAGCACCATCCGCTGGAACATCCAGTCCAACATCGCGGTCGCGGTGGATTGAGGAGGCGGGGTTCGGCGCGTGGCGGGGCACGGGCAGCCACGCGGGGCTGCGCCCTACGGGTTTTGGTGGCGGGGGCGGCGAGGTTAGTGGGGGGCGCTACAGCGCCGGCAAAATGCTGGGACCTGCGGCAAACTCGCCTGATGTTGCGGCACGTGAAATGCGCGTCGATTAAGGTCCAAAATGGACGGGCGCTCCGGCGCTGCGTCGTATCCCATCCTGCGCACCGCGAGGCCGCGCCATGCCGCGCAAACGCCTTCACCGCGCGCTGCTGCCCCTGCTGGCGGCTGCGGCCCTCTCGTCCTGCGAGTACGTCAAGCTGCTGAGGCCCAGCGTGCTGAAGCAGCTCAACCCGCGCGTGGTGCGGCTGGTCAACGAGCTTCCGCGGGTGGACGACCCCAACGAGGAGACCGTCGCGCGGCTCTTTGCGCATGGGGGGCTGGACCGCGCAAAGGTGGGGAGCGACGGGGTGATGCGCGCCACCGTGCGCGTGCCCAAGGGCGAGTACATCTGGTACCCCGCCATCGTGGTGATGCCGCGCGGGGGCGAGCTGGAGCTGGACTTCTACAACGAGGACCCCTTCTCGTACCACGCCGCCTTCCTCCCCAACGCGGGAAACCGCCACGCGCTCTTCCTGCCCGTGGGCTCGCACGGGCGCGCGCGCATCCGGCTGGACCAGCCGGGGCTCTACTGGTTCGGGTGCCCCGTGGCCAACCACGCGCCGCGCGGCATGCTGGGGCTGATCATGGTGAGCGGCGAAGTCCCCGCGGAAGCGAAGCTGGATCGTCCCCGGCAGCCCCGGCACTGAGGCGAGAACCATGATCCGAACCCTCCGACGCGCCTCCGCGCTCCTCGCCCTCGCCGCCGCCGCCGCGTGCGCCAGCAGGCCGCCCAACTGGCCGGTGACGGAGACCAGCAAGCCGATGACGGCCTTCAACGAGGCGATGCGCGGCTCGGCCCCACCCGTCACGCAGGGAGTGGACGGCGAGCGCATCCGCCGCGCGCGCGCCGAGCCGCAGAACTGGCTCACGTACTACGGCGCGTACGACGGCCAGCGCTTCAGCAGCCTCGACCAGATCAACACCTCCAACGTGCGTGGCCTGCGCCCCGCCTGGAACTTCCAGTTCGCGCCGGTCGGGCTGATGGCCACCCCCGCCACCTACTCGTGGGAGGCGGCGCCCATCGTGGTGGACGGCGTGATGTTCATCTCCGGCTACGACGGCTACGTGTGGGCGCTGGACGCGGCCACGGGCGAGCTGCTCTGGCAGTACAAGCACGAGATCCCGCTCGACGTGCCCCTCTGCTGCGGCAACGTGAACCGCGGCGTGGCGGTGGCCGGCGGGCGCGTCTACTACGCAACCACCAACGGCTACCTGGTGGCGCTCGATGCCACCAGCGGCCGCCTCGTCTGGCAGAAGGCGTTCGCCGACGTTCGGGCGGGGGAGAGCGCGACGCTGGCGCCGCTCGTCGTCAAGAACCTGGTGGTCGTGGGGAGCTCGGGCGCGGAGTACGGGGTGCGCGGCCACATCGACGCCTTTGACCAGGCCACCGGCAACCGCGTGTGGCGCCGGTACAACGTCCCGAAGCCAGGCGAGCCGGGCTCGGAGTCGTGGCCGGCGGAGGCGTGGGCGCGCGGCGGCGGCACGGCATGGGTCACCGGCACCTACGATCCCGAGCTCGACCTCCTCTACTGGGGCACGGGCAACCCGGGCCCGGTGTTCGACGGCGGCCCGCGTCCCGGCAACAACCTGTACACCAGCTCGGTCGTCGCCATCGATCCGGACGATGGCGCCCTGCGCTGGCACTACCAGTGGACGCCGCACGACGTGTGGGACTACGACGGCGTCAACGAGAACATCCTCTTCGAGCAGGGCGGGCGGCGGCTGCTGGGGCACTTCGACCGCAACGGCTACTTCTTCGTCCTGGACCGCACCAACGGCCAGCTCGTGCGCGCCGCACCCTTTGCCCGCGCCACCTGGGGCACCATCGACGGCACCACGGGACGCGTCACCCCGCGCCTGATCCCCACGCCCGAGGGCACGGAGATCTGCCCTGGGCCGGCGGGGGCGAAGGAGTGGCCGCACGCCTCGTACAGCCCCCAGACTGGGCTCTTCTACGTCCCCGTGATCGACGTGTGCGCCCGCTTCAAGCGCGGCCCCGTCCACTTCCGCGAGAGCATGTACTACCTCGGCGGCGAGGCGGACGTGCGCAGCTACGAGCAGACGGGGTACGTGAAGGCGATCGACGTCAACGGCCGCGAGGTGTGGTCGTGGCGCGGCGAGCATCCCATGGTGGCGTCGATGCTGAGCACGGCGGGCGGGCTGGTGTTCACGGGCGAGCCCAACGGCCGCTTCAACGCCTGGGACGCGCGCACCGGCGCCCTGGTGTGGAGCTACCAGACGGGCAACGGTATCCACAGCAACCCGGTCACCTACAGCGTGCGCGGCAAGCAGTACATCGCCGTCCCCACAGGATGGGGCGGCTGGCTGGAGGGTTACGCGCCGGAGATGTACGGCGCGCCGCGGGGGAGCGCGCTGTTCGTGTTCGCGCTGCCGTGAGGGGGTGAGGCGGGCTCCGGCGGTTGAAACCGCTGCAACAAACGCGGGAAACCCGCCTTCGCGGGTTGCGGGGGCGGGCACCGGCGCCGGATCACCGGGGGCTGAAGCCCCCGGCTGGAACCACGCGAAGCCCACTGAAGTGGGCTCGTGCAAACGGGCATTCGACCACGAGTCCGCGAAGGCGGACTTTGTGCTTTTGTTGCCGCGAGTTTACTCGCCCGGGCTCGATGCCGATGCCGAGGCAGCCAGCAGCCGCTCCACCTCCTGCACCACGCGGCGGGGCTCCACGGGCTTGCTCAGGTAGCCGTCGCAGCCGACCTCTTCGGCGCGCTTGCGGTCCTCGGACATGGCGTGGGCGGTCAGGGCGATCACGGGGATCGATGCGGTCGCCGGGTCGCTCTTGAGGATGCGGGTCGCCTCCCAGCCGTCCATCCCCGGCATCGCCACGTCCATCAGGATCAGCGAAGGGCCGATCTCGCGCGCCACGCGGATGCCGTCCTCGCCCGTCTCCGCCTCGGCCACCTGGTAGCCGAAGTGGCGCAGGATCGTGCCGTAGATGGCGCGGTTGTCCGGGTTGTCCTCAACCAGGAGAATGGTCGGTAATGCCATGGTCACATCAAGGGGGAGAGCGCGTAGCTTCAGGTCGTAGGGGGGTGCGCCCGGAGCTTACGCAAGAAGCGGGCGTAGAGCGGCGTCCATTCCCCCGAGCGGCGGCGCCTGATACACTCAACCCCGACCCGGCTGGAATCCATCGCACGGAAGGACGCTGATGCCCGATGCAATGCCCTCGCTCACCCGGCAGCTCTTCACCGGAACGATCGACGAATCGATCCTCTTCCCCTACCCCCGCATCACCGACGACGAGGACCGGCGGGTCACCGCCTTCCTCGACGAGCTGCGCGCGTACCTGGACGCCAACCTCGACCGCGAATGGATCGACGAGAACGAGCAGATCCCCGCCGAGGTGATGGAGGGGCTCAAGCGTATCGGCCTCTTCGGCATCTCGCTCCCCACGGAGTACGGTGGGATGGGGCTGTCGCAGAGCGCGTACTGCCGCGTCTTCGAGTTCGTCACCGGCTACGACGTGGGGCTCGCCATCGTGCTGGGCGTGCACCTTTCGATCGGCATCAAGGGGATCCAGCTCGCGGGGACGGACGAGCAGAAGCGCCTCTACCTGCCGAAAGCTGCGACGGGGGAATGGTTCGCCTCCTTCGCGCTCACCGAGCCGGAGGCGGGGAGCGACGCCAACGGCATCCGCACCCGCGCGGTCCTGTCGGACGACGGCAGGCACTGGGTGCTGAACGGCGACAAGATCTGGATCGGCAACGGGTCGTTCAGCGAGGTGATCGTCGCCTTCGCGCAGACGCCGGTGGAGAGGAACGGGAAGACGGTGGATCGCGTGACCGCCTTCATCCTGCGCCCGGACATGCCTGGCTACGAGCGGGGCAAGGTGCTGCGCAAGATGGGTGCGCGCGGCTCCAACCAGACCGAGCTCCACTTCCGCGACGTGCACGTGCCGGTGGAGAACGTCCTGGGCGAGGTGGGCGACGGGTTCAAGCTGGCGATGCGCATCCTCAACTCCGGCCGCCAGGGGCTGAGCGCGGGCGCGGCGGGCGGGATCAAGCAGTGCCTGCGCATGGCCACCGAGTTCGCAAAGGAGCGCCGCCAGTTCGGCAAGGCCATCGCCGAGTACGAGCTGATCCAGGGGAAGCTCGCCGCCATCGCCGCCGACGCCTACTCGGCCGAGAGCGTGGCCTTTCTCACCACCGGCCTCGCCGACCGCGGCGACGTGGACTACGCGCTGGAATCGGCGGCCGCCAAGGTGTGGAACAGCGACGCCCTGGACCGCGCCGTGGACGAGCTGGTGCAGATCACCGGCGGGCGCGGCTTCGTGAAGCCGTACCCCTACGAGCGCATGTACCGCGACGCGCGCATCACCCGCATCTTCGAGGGAACCAACGAGATCCTGCGCCTCTTCGTGGGCCTGAGCGGAATGCAGGAGCCGGGGGAGTACCTCAAGGCGATCGGCAAGGCGCTGCGCGAGCCGGTGAAGCAGTTCGGCCTCCTCAGCGAATTCGCCACCGAGCGGGTGAAGCTTGCTCTCGGCGGCGGCGAGCCGGAAATCGCGCGCGAGGTGCACCCCTCGCTTCGCCGCCACTTCGACTACCTGGTGGACCACACCCGCGACCTGCGCGTTGCCACCGAGCGGATGATCCGCCGCCACGGTCGCGAGATCGTCGACCGGCAGTTCGTGGTCACGCGCATCGCGGACATGGGGATCGAGCTGTACGTGCGCGCCGCCGTCCTCTCGCGCACGCAGGCGCTGCTGGAGGCGCACGCCGCCGGCGCCGCCGAAGCGCCCCCGCTCACCAGCACCCGCGAGCGGCTGGACGCGGAGGGCGTCGCGCGTCTCCTGCGCCTGTGCGACCTGGCGTGCCAGCGCTCGGGCCTGCGCTTCCGCACCGCCCGCGAGGCCCTCACAGACGGCCGCGACGCCCTGCTGCGCACGGTGGCGGCGGATGTGATCGGGTGAGGGGCCCTCACCCCCGCTCGTTCCTCGCTGCCCCCTCTCCCGATAACAGGAGAGGGCTCCGCCCTCCTGTCATCGAGAGAGGGGGCGGACTCCTGCGCGCCGCACAGATCCCGTAGGGGCGCGATTCATCGGCAGCGCACGAGACGGCTTCAGCCGTCTTCCCGTCGTTCCAGCCGGGGGCTTCAGCCCCCGGCGATGCGGCCCCGGCACTCACGCGCCGCGCCTTTGGCCTCAGCAGAAGCGACACACAGCCCACACGGCTCGACTTCCTTGACGCACCACCTAAAGGCGCCTAATGTGCTATCTGGACCGGCCGCAGCACTATTGGCGCATCTGCTGTAAGCCGGCGGCAAGCCATCGAACCTGCAGGCAATTAAATGCTGATCTGGAATCGTCGTGAGTGGGACTGCGTCCGTGCCGCAGGGAAGTCCAACTTCGTCGTGCAATACGGACTGAAGTGGTTCGCACTGCGCCTTGGATTCTTCATGTGGTCAACGCTGTTCCTGGTTGTGCCGGTGTTCATGCAGGACGACGGCCCGCGATGGGGCTACCTCAGCTCCCGCGAGTTCCTCCTCAGCACCCTGGGCGCCCTCTTATTGTGGCCCGTGGGCGGCTGGCTGTGGGCGCAGATCGAGTGGCGACGGCTGGATCGGAAGTTCGGAGCGCACTGACGCGAGCCTGCGCGGGTAGCGAAAGCGCCACCGGAAAACCCTCCCGGTGGCGCTTACCAATTCGTAGTCGGCTCCAATCCATGCGTGCAACCTGCGAAGGCAGGTTTCCCGCGGTCGTTGCAGCGGTTTCAACCGCCGGTATCAGCCATCCTCGCCCGGCTCCGCATAGGGCTCCAGCACCTCGCCGTACTCCGGAAAGAGGCCGGCGGGCGCGGGCACCTTCTTCCCCTCCACCATCGACTGCAGCATCAGCGCGTTGGTGACGGCCTTGCCGCGGAAGTGGTTGTTGGTCACCACGTAGACGTCCTCGGCGGCGGGCTGCTCGGCGATCTCGGCCACGCGACCGGCCCACGGCTCCAGCTCGCGGGCGGGGTAGAGGTAGTCGTAGCGCTCGTGCGGCTCGGCCTTGTCGCGAAACCAGTCCTGATAGTTCCGCCCGTGAACCCGCACGTACCCCACGCGCGAGGTGGCGTGGGCGCTCGGGGCGATGGAGTCTCCGAAGAGCGGCTGGTCGATGTTCACGAAGCCGATCCCCCGGTCCGCCAGCGCCGCAAAGAACGCGGGGGTGTTCCAGCTCTCGTGCCGCACCTCCAGCACCAGCGGGAAGTCCTTGAAGGTGGTCGCCACGTCGTCCAGCCACTCCCGGTTCTCGTCCGTGCGGCGGAACGACCAGGGGAACTGGAGGAGGAGCGCACCCATGCGCCCGGATTCCAGGATAGGGTCCATCCCGGCGCGCACCTCGCGCACCTCGTCCGCCGTCCACGCGCTCTTGCGCTGGTGGGTGAAGCGCTGGTAGAGCTTGGCCGTGAAGCGGAAGTCCGGCCGGTGCTCCACCCGCGCCACCCAGCTCCGCGCCGTCTTCTCCGTGGCCGGGCGGTAGAAGGTGGAGTTGATCTCCACCGTGGAGAAGTACTCCGCGATGTACTGGAGCTCGTCGAAGCCGCGCGGCTTCTTCGCCGGGTACACGATCCCCGCCCAATCCTTGTACGACCACCCCGCGGGTCCGTAGCGGATCATGTGCGTGTCACCGGTGGCGGGTGGGTTGCGGCAGCGGTCCTACAGGGGTCAACTCCCATGCCAGCAACGCCCGCGATTCTCCAATACGGGGAAACCCGTTGACAAGAGGGGCGCCGTGTTCTAGACTACGGGTAGTCCCGTAGCGAGGAGGCCGTACGATGGTGGAGGCAAGACTGACGCACCGCGAGCTGGACGTGATGAGCATCCTCTGGCGCGAGGGGTCCGGCACCGTGACGGAGGTGCGCGAGCGGCTCTCCGATCCGCTGGCGTACACCAGCGTGCTGTGGGTGCTTCAGACGCTGGAGGAGAAGGGCTTCGTGCGGCACGAGAAGGAAGGCCGCGCGTACCGGTACCATCCCGCCATCGAGCCCGACGACGCGGGAGGGAGCGCGCTGGGGCGGATCGTGGACAAGGTGTTCCACGGCTCCGCCTCCATGATGCTCGCCCGGCTGGTGAGCGAGCGCGACCTCCCCACGCACGAGCTCCAGCGGATGCGCGACCTCTTGGACCGCCGCCTGGCCGGGGAGGACGAATGACGATGTGGATCGTGCGCGCGCTGGCCGCGGGGGTGCTCCTCTCGCTCGCCGCCTTTGCCGCGGAGAGGGTGGCGGGGTGGATGGGGGTGGCGCGGCGGTGGGTCTGGGCGGCGGCGATGGCGGCCACGCTGGCGCTCCCGCTCGTGGCGCTCTGGGCTCCGGGGGCGCTCCCTTCGCTCCCCATTCACCACGGCGCCACCGCGTTGGAAGCGCGAATCACCGGCTGGTCCCCCGGAGAGCCCCGCGCCCCGGCGGATTCGCCCACGCGCGCTCCTCCCGGCTCCGGGCGCCTGCCCGCGCTCGCCTGGGCCGCGGCGTCGCTGGCGATGCTCGGGGCGCTGGCGAGGGCGCGCGCACGGCTGCGGCGGGTGCGCGCGGGCTGCACGCCGGCCGAGGTGGATGGCTTCCCCGTGCTCCTCTCCAGCGGCTTCGGCCCGGCCGTGCTGGGCTTCCGCCGGCCCGCCGTGGTGCTCCCCGCGTGGGTGCTCGCCGTGCCCGCGGAGGAGCGCGCCCTGATCGTGCGGCACGAGCGGGAGCACCTTGCCTCCCGCGATGCCTGGCTCCTCCTGGCCAGCGCCCTGGCGGTGGCGGCGATGCCGTGGAGCGCCGCGCTCTGGTGGCAGCACCGGCGGCTCCGCCTGGCCGTGGAGATCGACTGCGACACCCGCGTGCTGGCGGCGGGCGGAAGCCGCCGGACGTACGGCGCGGCCCTGCTTCGCGCGGCGGGGGGCGCTCCCCCGCGGTCCGTTCTCGCACCCGCCTGGGGCGAGCGTAGCTCACACCTCGAACGGAGGTTGATCGCCATGACGATCCAGCGGGGCTCTCATCGCGTGCTTTCTTCGGTGCTCCTAGGCCTGGGCGCGCTCTGCGCCGGCGTGGCCGCGTGCGACGCGGCGGGCGCGGGTACGGCCGCGGTCCCCACGTTGGCCACGCGCCCGGCGTGGGACGGCGCCACGCCCGAGGTCGTGTCGGTGGGCTCCGGCCCGTCGAAGCGGTTCGGTCTCGTGTACAGCTACGACATGAAGGGCCTCCTCATCGGCAACGGACGGCGGCTCCCTCCGCGTGCCCCCCATCACCCGGTGGTGAGCAGGCTGCTCGCCGGCTCCCCGGCGGCGGCGTCCGGGCTGCAGGTGGGCGACACGATCCTTTCGGCGAACGGGCGCGACGGCAGGGAGAAGAATCTCTTTCCCGACCGGGCTCCCGGCGCGCGCTACGAGCTGCGGGTGCGGCGCGCGGGCGCGAACCGGGAGTTTTCCTTCGCCGTCGGCCGTCCCGAGGATTACCCGGGCTGAGCCGGCTTCCGGCGAGTGCGCACGAGGCCAGGGGACGGCTCCTCCTCCCCTGGCCTCGCGTGCGTCGTGGGCCCATGCGGACCCGCGCCGGAAACCCGCGCGCCTCCCGCGCCGTATCTCCGCGCCGCACGGACGGGTTGCGGAGGCGCCGTCCGCGCGTGTAGATAGAAGGGCCTGCCGCATTTCCCGACACACTGGAACGGAGCGCCCTCCCATGGCCTTCTGGAAGGACTTCATCAAGAGCGAGCTGATCGACATCGTCGAATGGCTGGACGACAGCAGCGACACGCTGGTCCATCGCTTCGTCCGCCACGACAACGAGATCAAGAACGGCGCGCAGCTCATCGTCCGCCCCGGCCAGGCCGCGGTGTTCGTGGACCAGGGCCAGATCGCCGACATCTTCGCCCCCGGCCGCTACGAGCTGAAGACGGAGAACCTCCCCATCCTCTCCACGCTGCGCGGGTGGAAGTACGGCTTCGACTCGCCTTTCAAGGCGGAGGTGTACTTCGTCACCACGCGGCAGATCACCAACCGCAAGTGGGGCACAAAGAACCCGGTGATGATGCGCGACGCCGACTTCGGCCCCGTGCGTCTGCGCGCGTTCGGCTCGTACTCCATCAAGGTGACCGAGCCCGGCAAGCTGATCGCCGAGATCGTGGGCACCAACGGCCACTTCACGGTGGACGAGATCGCGGACCAGCTTCGCGACATGGTGACCTCGCGCTTCACGGACGCGCTGGGCGAGGCCAAGATCCCGGCGCTGGACCTGGCCTCCAACTACGACGAGATCGGCGACCGGCTGATCGCGCGCATGCAGCCCGAGTTCGCGGCCTACGGGCTGGAGCTCACCAAGCTGCTGGTGGAGAACATCTCGCTCCCCGAAGAGGTGGAGAAGATGCTCGACAAGCGCACCAGCATGGGGGTGCTGGGCGACCTAAACGCCTACACGCAGTTCCAGACGGCGCAGGCCATCGAGAAGGCGGCCGGCACTCCCGGCGGCGGCGCGGCGGAGGGGATGGGGATGGGGATGGGCTTCGCCATGGCCAACCGCATGGCGAACTCGATGGGCGGCGCCCCTGCCGGCGCTCCCGCGGGTGCCCCGCCGCCGCTCCCGGCGCAGACCGCCTACTTCGTGGCCGTGAGCGGCGCGCAGACGGGGCCGCACGGCATGGACGCGCTCCGCCAGCAGGCCGCCGCCGGCACCCTGACGCGCGAAAGCCTCGTCTGGATGCAGGGGATGCCCTCCTGGACCCCCGCCGCCCAGGTCCCGGAGCTGGCCGCCCTCTTCGCCGCCTCGCCGCCGCCGCTGCCGTAGGGGGTGGGGCCGGCGGGCCCCCTCCCCCGCTCGGTCCTCGCGGCCCCTCCCCCAAAACCGCCTGGGGGAGGGGCTGTGCGCGTAGGTTGGTTCCGGGTGCGGACTACGGTGCGCGGGAGGGCACGGGCAGCCACGTGGGGCGGCCCCTACGATGATCGCGGTGCAGACCGCACCGTTCGAGGCGGGGCAGGCGAGGGCAGACACGCAGGTCTGCCCCTACCGGTATTCGTTCGTTGGCGCGGGTGTCGGAGCGGCGTCGAACACGGGCGCGATGGAATCGCGCCCGTACCGCATCTGCCCACGTCGCAACGATTTACGCCCCCTCTCTCGATAACGGAGGGCGCAGCCCTCTCCTGTTATCGGGAGAGGGGGCAGGCGAGTGTAACGAGCCGGGGGTGAGGGCCCGCCCCGCGCCGCCCAGGTACGTGAAGAGCACCGTCGCCACCAGCGCCGCGAAGCCGAGCTTGAACTCGCGGGGGAGGCGGGAGGGGGAGATGAAGCCCTCGATCAGGCCCGCCACCAGCAGCAGGAGGGCGGTGCCGCAGATGAGCGAGACGGCTTCGCGCCCGCGCACCACCAGCGCCTCGCGCCGCGTCATGCGTCCGGGGAGCACCAGCGCGGAGCCCAGCCACAGCCCCGCGCCGCCGGCGATGCAGATGGCCGTCAGCTCCACGACGCCGTGCGGCAGGACGAATGTCCACAGGTGCAGGCTCTGGCCGTGGTTGGCGAAGACGGCGGCCACCGAGCCCAGGCTCACCCCGTTGAAGATCATCACCCAGACCGTCCCCAACCCCGCCAGCAGCCCGCCCGCGAACGCCAGAAAGGTCACCTGCACGTTGTTGGAGACGAGCCCGCTCGCCATCGCCGGCATCATCACTTCGGGCACCTCCACGTAGCCCTCGCCGCGCGCCTCCTTGGCCGCGGCCTCCTCGGCGCGCGCCATCATCTCGGCGCCTACCAGCTCGCGGCCGCGGGCGGGGTCGCCGCGCACGTAGGCATAGGACAGGACGCTGGGGAGGTAGAATAGGATGGAGGCCAGCACGATCGGCTTCCACAGGCGGCGCACCAGGGCGGGGAAGCCGGACAGGACCCACCCGCGGAACCGCTGCCACGAGCGCGACGGGGCGCGGTAGAGGAGGTTGTGCCCCGCGCCCACGCTGCGCTCCAGCGCATAGAGCAGCTCGGGCGAGCCGCCGTAGGTGCGGGCGCGCGCCAGGTCCGCCGCCACACCGCGGTACAGCGATGCGAAGCGCGACACCGTGGCCTCGTCCAGCTTGCGCAGGCCATCCTTTTGCGCGCCCTCCAGCAGGCGGGCGTACTCGTCCCACTCCGGCCGCTGGCGGCGCACCAGGGCCGTGGCCTGCGCCGAGCCCGCGATTCCCCCCGCGCCGGCCGCGTGGCGCCGCGCCCCCTCGTCCTCGCGGGCGGCGATCAGGAAGTCCTCGGCCGCGAGGAGGGTGCGGCGTGGGTCCTCCGCCAGCGGGCGCGCCAGGCGCGCGACCAGCGTGCGGGCGAGCTGCCCGCGCACCGCCGGGTCCAGGTCGCGGCGCCGCTCCACGAACATCGAGAGCGCGGCGAACTCCTTGTCCGAGAGGCGCGGTGATCCGTGCACGGCGGCGGCCGGCGCCGCTTCCTCGGGGATGTGCTGGCCGCGGTCGCGCACCACCACCGTCCCCGCCGCCATGTCGCCGAGGCGCTTGGTCTGGGGGTGGAGCGTCATCGCCAGCCCGCCCACGATGCACGAGGGGATCGGCTGCACGTCGATGAGGCGCATCAGGTTGCGCACGGCGGCCCCTTCCAGCGTCACGGGATAGCCGCCGTCCTGCACCACGCGGAGCCCCATCCACCGCTTCCCCGGCGTCTGGCCGTCGCGCAACCCTTCGTACAGGATGAAGTAGCCCCACTGGAGCACGAAGTACGCGGCGATGGCGATCGCGAGCCCCACTCCGGAGAACAGGCTCCCCTTGCCGCCCGCCGACTTCCAGATCAGGTACACGGCCAGGAACACCCCGATCTGGGCCAGCAGCAGGATGAGCCGGTCGATGAGCAGGGCGGTGAAGCGCGACCCGAGGTCGGCCAGCTGGTAGCCGATGGCGACGTGCTCCGGCGTCTCGACGTCCACCTGGCGGTCGTGGAGGCGCTGCACGGTGCTGGTGGACATGGAGATGCTGGTGCGGAGGGGATGATCCGGCGGTTCCCTCGAATGTACCGGAGCGCGCCTCCTCGTGCGAGTCCCGCGGCGCCGAAGTAGGTTCAGCGGCGATGACACACCAAAAGGGAGAGCGTGGATGGATGAAGAGGTGCTGCACACGGAGGCGCCGGGGGTGGTGCGGGTGGACCTGCGCTGGATGGGGATGGCGAAGCAGGTCGCGTCGTATCTGGTGTCCGACGGCGGAGATCTGGCGGTGGTGGATTGCGGGCCGGGGAGCACGCTGCCTGCGCTCCTCGAAGGCGTGCGCGCGGCCGGGCACGATCCGGCGGCGATCACGCACCTCCTGCTCACGCACGTGCATCTGGACCACGCGGGTGCGGCGGGCGAGCTCATGCGCGTGGCGCCGCGCGCCCGCCTCTACGTGCACCCCCGTGGAGCCCGACACCTCGCCGACCCCTCGCGCCTCCTGACCAGCGCCGCGCGCATCTACGGCGACCGCATGGAAGTGCTCTGGGGGATGATGTTACCTGTGCCCGAACCGCGCATGACCGTGCTGCACGACGGCGACGAGGTGCGCGTGGGGCGGCGTACGCTGCGCGCGCTGGACACGCCGGGCCACGCCGTACACCACCACGCCTACCACGACCCCGATGCCGGCCTCCTCTTCAGCGGCGACGCGGGGGGTATCCGGCTGGACGGCACACCGTACGTGCGCCCGCCCACCCCGCCGCCGGACATCGACGTCCCCGCCTGGCGCCGCAGCATCACGCGGATGCGGGAGGTGCGCGCGAGCCTCATCCTCCCCGCGCATTTTGGCGGGACGGGAGATGTGGCGTGGCACCTGGACGACCTGGAGGCGCGCCTCGTGGACTGGGATGCCTGGTCCCGCCGCGAGCTGGACGCGGGAGGAGATCTCGCGTCGCTCACCGAGGCGCTCCGCCACAAGGCCCACGCCGAAGTCGTCGCCGCCACCGGAAGCGAGGAGCTGGCCCGCGCCTACGAGGCCGCGGTGCCCTCGCAGATGATGGCGGCGGGGCTGGTGCGCTGGCACGAGGTAAGTGCGTGAGTGCGTTGGAGGCACGGGTTCGAAGGGTCGCGGAGCTTGTTCTGCGAGCGGGCCGAGCTCCGACGCGATTGCGGTACAGGCGAGAGAATGGCGGGGGCATGGGCCGGAAGGGGCCCGGTCTTTGCCGTAAAAGAGCCGTCGGGCGAGAGAAGCGGCGGCCTGGGGCGATGCGCAGCGCTCCACGCCCATCTCGCGACGGCGGAAACGGGGCGGGTGCCGCGCGCGGCCGAACGGGGTGGTTGTCAAACGGGCCGATGCGTGTATCTTGCCGCTGCGGGGGATCGGCGCTCCTTCCGCGCCCACGCGCCCGCGGCGGACCGTAACCCTTTCCGCCACTGCGCGATCCGCGGAACGGCGAACGGCGGGGCGGGTAGACGAGTGCGGCGGGTGAATGTATTTTTATGCATTCACCGGATTGAAAATGCGGGGCGGGGGAGAGTGCTGGACCGGAGCGGGCCGGAAGCGGGAAACAACCGGGGGTGCGTGCTTGACAGCGGTGGAGACGCCGTGCACCTTTCGGAAACCTGAACACAGCCTGTATCTAGCGTCAGCACCGCCTGAACACCCCGGCCTCCGCCGAGTGCCCTTCCCGTTTGGCACGAGGCGGAGTTTCGATCTAACGTTCGCTACGGAGCCGGTCAGAAATCCGAGCGACCGTTCGTTCAGGAAGACAAACAGGGCCGCCAAGGTCCTCGGCGCCGGCGGGCGGCGCCACCGCGATCCACACGGAGGGACGGAATGTTCAACAAGCTGGTCGCATCCGGCGGCGCGAAGAAGAGCTTCTGGACCGCCAAGACCATCGCAGCCTCGGTCGTCCTGCACGGGCTGCTGGTGGCCGGCGCGATGGCGGCCAACCGGGGGTACGACCCCACCGCCAAGAAGGCCGAGGAGCTCGTCGACTACGTGGAGGTCGAGGAGAAGAAGGAGGAGCCGAAGCCCGAGGAGGAGAAGCCGAAGGAGCCCGAGCCGCCCCCGCCGGAGCCGGAGAAGGCCGCTCCCCCGGTGGTGAAGGGCTTCCAGGAGCTCCAGCCCCCCATGGAGCCGCCCAAGGACATCCCGGCCGTGGACCCCAACCAGCAGGCGGTCAAGGTCGAGGACTTCAGCGGCGAGGGGAAGGCCGGCGGCGTGAAGGACGGCGTCGACAAGGGCGTGGCGCAGAGCACCGTGGAGCGCGAGACGCCGCCCGACCAGGGCGTGTACGACATCTCCTCGGTGGAGGTGAAGCCCGCGCTCTCCAACGGCAGCGACGTGGCGCGCGCGCTGGAGCGGAACTATCCGCCGCTGCTTCGCGACGCGGGCGTGGGCGGCACGGTGATGCTCAGCTTCCGCGTGAACGAGGACGGCCGCGTGGACCCCACGACCATCGAGGTCGTGTCCAGCGACAACGAGCAGTTCTCCGAGGCGGCCAAGAAGGTGGTGGAGCGCATGCGCTTCCGCCCGGCCAAGGTGAACGACCGTCCCGTGAAGGTGCTGGTGCAGATCCCCATCACCTTCCAGCCGCAGTCCTGAGCCGCGGCGGGGCCGGGTAGAAGGAAGCGGCCGCTCCCACGGGGGCGGCCGCGGCAGGGCCGGAGGAAGTGCGGCGCGCCGCGGGCGGGGCCGCGAACTGAAGTCAACCGGAAACACTCTTGTCGAAGCGCGTCCCGCGCGAGGAGAAGCCAAGCCAATGTCATTCTCGATTGCTGAGATCTGGGCGGATACCGGATGGTTGAACCGGGCCATCGTGATCCTGCTCCTGCTCATGAGCGTGCTGTCGCTCTCGGTGGCCGTGGCCAAGTGGCTCCGCTTCCGCAAGATGTCCGCGGCCACGCGGGCATTCGCGCCGGCCTTCTCGCAGGCGCTTGAGCAGGACAACATCGCCGAGGCGCTCGCCACGGCCGACCAGTACCCCAACTCGCACGTGGCCCGCGTGCTCGGCGAGTCGCTCCGTGAAGTGGCCCCGCTGCTGGACGACCCACGCGCCGCAGGCGCCGCCATCAACTCGGCCGAGCGGTCGGTGGAGCGCGAGCAGATCCTGCTGGCCAACGACCTGAAGAGCGGGCTGGGCCTGCTGGCCACCATCGGCGCCACCGCGCCGTTCGTGGGGCTGCTCGGCACCACGCTGGGCATCGTGAACGCCTTCATGGGCATGGCGTCGCAGGGCGGCGGCCTCGAGGCCGTGTCGTCCGGTATCGCCGAGGCGCTGATCGCCACGGCCATCGGCCTGATCGCCGCCATCCCGGCGGTGTGGCTGTACAACTACTTCACCGCCAAGCTGGACACGCTCTTCTCGGAGCTCGCCTACGCCGGCCGTGAGATGATCGACTGGATGATGACCCGCCAGGCCAAGCGCGAGCTGGGGATCACCACCGCGCGCAACGCCCCCGCGTACGGAGACTGAGTCATGGCTGGAACCAGGCTGGGCGGCAATGCCGCTTTCGGCGGGTCGGCCGTCCCGACGGTAACGGGCGGCGGCTCGGACGTGACGGCCGACATCAACGTCACGCCGATGATCGACGTGATGCTGGTGCTCCTGATCATCTTCATGGTGATCACCCCCGCGCTCGCCTTCGACGCCAAGCTCCCCAAGGCGAAGACGGCGGCGCCGGAAAAGGAGGAGCGGGTCACGCTGGGGATCGACAAGGACGGGAAGTACTACGTCGACGACAAGTTCGTGGCCGACCCCCAGCTGGAGACGCGCCTCCGCGAGGCGTACGCCAAGCGCCCGGACGACCACGTCCTGTACCTGAAGGCGCACGACAACTCCAAGTACTCGCGCACGCTCACCGCCATCACCGCGGCCAGCAACGCGGGTGTGCGGCGGATCGGCGCGATCACGGAGATGCCCAAGGGCGCTCCCGTCTCCAAGTAAGGACGGTCAAGCATGGGAATGGGAGTAGGCGGTTCCAAGGGCGGTCCGCAGTCGGACATCAACATGACGCCGATGATCGACGTGCTGCTGGTGCTCCTCATCATCTTCATGGTGGTGCAGGAGAGCCTTCAGCGCGGCGTGTCGGTGCAGATTCCTCCTCCGCCGGACCAGAACCAGGTGGCGCAGCAGCCGCCTGACGACCAGCAGATCGTGCTGGAGGTGAAGCCGGGCCCCGTCTTCGCCATCAACCAGCAGCCGGTCGAAGTCGCGGCGCTGGAGGGGCGGCTGCGCGAGATCTTTGCGCAGCGCAACCGCAAGGTGATCTTCGTCAAGGGCGAGGAAGAGCTCACCTACAAGGACGTGATCCGCGCGGTGGACGCTTCACGCGCCGCAGGCGTCACGGTCGTGGGGCTGGTGCCCCGCCCGGTGGTGGGACCCGCCACGGTGACCCCGGCGCCGGGGCAGTAAAGAACGGACAGACAGCTTCTCCCGGACCGGCCGCCCAGCGCGGCCGGTTCCGTCTCCGCCCCTTTCCCTTCCCGCGGAGGTGCTCCATGGCCATGACCACAGGCAAGCGCGGCGGCCACGTCTCGGCGATCAACATGACGCCGATGATCGACGTGCTCCTAGTCCTTCTCATCATCTTCATGGTGGTGCAGCAGAGCTTGCAGCGCGGCGTCCGCGTCCAGGTTCCGCCCCCCAAGTCCGACCAGCCGGTCAACGCGCCCGACCAGATCGTGCTCGAGGTGGCGCCGGGCGGGTCGTACCTGCTGAACCAGCAGCCCGTGGCCGCGGGCGCGCTGGAGTCCACCCTGGAGCGGGTGTTCGCGCCGCGCCCGCGCAAGGTGCTCTTCGTCAAGGGCGGCGAGCAGGTCGCCTACGCGGACGTGGTGCGTGCGGTGGACATCAGCCGCGCGGCCGGCGTGGAGGTGGTCGGGCTCATGCCGCGCGCCGAGCATCCGTAACCGCGAGCCCCGCCGTTTGCCCCGCCGCCACACCGGAAGCTGCCGGAGTGGCGGCGGGTTGTTTCAGGCGGTATAGTTTCCCGGCAGACCGACGCGGCGCCGACGCGCGCCCACACACCCGCCCTGAATCCAGACGTTCTCGATGGAGACGCAGCGACGCCGGCTCACCCTGACGCACTACATCTTCATCGGGATGCTCGTCGGCATCACCCTGGGCTGGGTGTTTCCGGACAGCAAGCGCGCCATCCACGGCGGGTGGTCGGCGAGTGACCTGAAGCTGCTCTCGGACCTGTTCGTGCGCGGCATCAAGATGATCATCGGGCCGATCCTCTTCGCCACGCTGGTGATGGGGATCGCGGGGCATGGCGACGACCTCAAAAAGGTGGGGCGGCTGGCGTTCCGGTCCATCCTCTACTTCGAGGTGGTCACCACGGTGGCGCTCTTCGTGGGGCTGCTGGCGGTGAACGTGGTGCGCCCCGGCGACAACCCGCGGCTCACGGCGGCCATCCAGGCGGCGGAGCGGGCGGGCGGGCCCCCCGCGCTGGCGCAGCCCAAGGGTTTCGCGGACCACGTGCGCGAGATCGTCCCCACCAGCTTCATCGACTCGCTGGCGCACAACAACGTCCTGCAGATCGTCTTCTTCTCCATCCTCTTCGCCGTGGCGCTCACGCAGGTGAAGGGGCGGCCCAAGGAGGCGCTCCTCGGCTTCTGCGAGGGGCTGGCGGAGACGATGTTCAAGCTGGTGGGGATCATCATGCGCTTCGTGCCCATCGGCGTGGGCGCGGCGCTGGCGGTGACGGTGGCGCACAGCGGGCTTTCCGTGCTCCTTCCGCTCATCAAGCTGGTGGCCACCCTGTGGGCCGCGCTCATCGTCTTCGTGCTGGTGGCGCTCCTCCCGGTGGCGCTCATCGCCCGCATCCCCATCCTCCCCTTCCTGCGGCAGGTGCGCGAGCCGGCCGTCATCGCCTTCTCCACCACCTCGTCGGACGCGGCGCTGCCGCTGGCCATGCAGCGGATGGAGGCGTTCGGGGTGCCGCGGCGCATCGTGTCGTTCGTGATGCCCACCGGCTATTCGTTCAACCTGGACGGCACCACGCTCTACCTGGCGCTGGCGTCGGTGTTCGTGGCGCAGGCATCCGGCGTGGAGCTGTCCATAGGAACGCAGCTGGCGATGATGGGAACGCTGATGCTCACCAGCAAGGGCGTCGCCGCGGTGCCGCGCGCGTCGCTGGTGATCCTTTCCGGCACGCTGGCGGCCTTCAACCTCCCGCTGGCCGCCATCACCGTGATCCTGGCCGTTGACGAGCTGATGGACATGGCGCGCACCACGGTGAACCTGATCGGCAACTGCCTGGCCACCTGCGTGATGGCGCGGTGGGAGGGCGAGTTCACCCCCGGAGTCCCCGCCGGCCTCCCCGAGCGCGCCGACGTGGAGCTGGTGGCCGAGGAGGAGCGGGCGGTAGCCGGCCTGGGGCACACGCACTCCTGACGCACCCCGGGCGGCCCGCCGCGAGCGACGCGGCGGGCCGCCTTCCTTTAGGGGCGTTGCGGAAGCGCCACACCGCCCCTACTTTCGCGCGATTGCGGCGTCGCGGTCCACCCGGCGCCTGACCCCCTCCCGCCCGCCCAGCCATGCAGCAGATCTTCCGCAGGAAACCGATCTCGGAGCTCCGCTCCGAGCACGTGGACCCGCAGATCGACGTCGAGCCGGGGCTGCGCCGGTCGCTGGGGTTGTGGCAGCTCACCTCGCTCGGGATCGGGGCCATCATCGGCGCCGGGATCTTCTCCGGCGCGGGCACGGCCATCTCCGGCGGGCCCCACCACGTGGGCGCCGGGCCGGCCCTGGTTTATTCGTACATCCTGGTGGCGATCGCCTGCGGTTTCGCGGCGCTCTGCTACGCGGAGTTCACCTCCGTGGTGCCGCAGGCGGGGAGCGCGTACACCTACGCGTACGCCACGCTGGGCGAGCTGGTGGCGTGGATCATCGGATGGGACCTGATCATCGAGTACGCCGTGGGGAACATCGCGGTCGCCGTGTCGTGGTCCGCCTACTTCCAGACGTTCCTCAGCGGCTTCGGGATCTCGATTCCGGGCTGGCTGGGCACCGATCCGCGCACCGCCCGCCTCGCATTCCACGCGCTGCAGGCGGACCCGTCGACCACCGTTCAGGGGACGATCGACGCGGCGCGGGTGTGGGAGTCGGCGCCGCACTTCCTGGGCTTCCCCATCATCTTCAACCTCCCCGCCGTGCTGATCGTGGCGCTCATCACCTGGATCCTGGTGATCGGCATCCGCGAGAGCGCGTGGGCGAACACGGTGATGGTGGTGCTGAAGCTGGTGATTCTAGGCTTCTTCATCGTGATGGGCGCCTTCTGGGTGCGCCCGGAGAACTGGACCCCTTTCATGCCGAACGGGTGGAACGGCGTGTTCACCGGCGCGTCGCTCATCTTCTTCGCCTACATCGGCTTCGACGCGGTCTCCACCGCGGCTGAGGAAGCCAAGAACCCGCAGCGCGACATGCCGCGGGCCATGATGATTTCGCTGGCGGTCACCTCCATCATCTACATCGTGGTGACGCTGGTGATGACGGGGCTGGTGCCCTGGCGCGAGCACGGCAACGCGGACCCGCTGGCCAGCGCGTTCAGCGCGCGCGGGTACGACTGGGCGGCAGGGGTGATCTCGTTCGGCGCGATCGTGTCGATGGCCTCCGTGCTCCTGGTGTTCCAGCTGGGCCAGCCGCGCATCTTCTACTCGATGGCGCGCGACGGGCTGCTGCCGCCGATCGCGGCGCGCCTCCACAAGAAGTACAGCACGCCGCACGTCACAACCATAGTGACGGGCGCGTTCGTGGCGTTCTTTGCGGCCTTCGCCAACATCAACGAGGTGATCGAGCTCACCAACATCGGCACGCTCTTCGCCTTCGTGCTGGTGGCGATCGGGGTGATGGTGCTGCGCGTGCGCGAGCCGGAGCGGGTGCGCCCCTTCCGCACGCCGGCGATCTGGTTCGTCGCGCCCGCGGCGATCCTGTCGTGCGGCTTCCTGATGTACCAGCTGCCGGCGCTCACCTGGCTCCGCTTCGCCCTGTGGCTCGCCGCCGGCCTGGTGATCTACTTCCTGTACGGCATCCGGCACAGCAGGCTGCGGTAGGGCCCCACCCCCAGCGTCGCTCCGCGACGCATCCCCCTCCCCCCAAACTGCCGGGGGGGAGGGGGAGCAGGGCCCCCTCCCCCGCTCGTTCCTCGCGGCCCCTCCCCCAACTGCGGGGGAGGGGCGTTTGCGTGGATGCGTGCGCTACGCCCATGGCCGCGATCCGCACAGATCATCCCGTAGGGGCCGCCCCGCGTGGCTGCCCGTGCCCTGTCCATGCGTGAATGCTCGCGGTCCAGGAGCGAATGAAGGCCGCTGGAAACACGCGAAGTCCGCCTTCGCGGACCCTGGGTCCGATGCCCGCGTTCTCAAGCCGGCTTCAGCCGCCTTCGCGTGGTTCCAGCCGGGGGCTTTAGCCCCCGGCGGCTTCGCCCCCGGCATTCTGCGTAAAACAGAAGCGGGCCCGCACCCGAACGATCCGAGTGCGAGCCCGCTTTTCATCGACCAACCGCGGCGTCAGACCAGGACGGCGGCGCGGCTGTCGCGGTACTGGAGGGAGGCTTCGATAAAGTCCTCGAAGAGGCGCCGGGTGCCGGGGTCGGTGTCGATCAGCATCTCGGGGTGCCACTGCACGCCCACCAGGAAGTGCGACTCGTCCTCCGCCTCCAGCGCTTCCACCAGGCCGTCGGGGGCGGTGGCGGTCGGCTTGAGCCCCGCGCCCATGCGGCGGATCCCCTGGTGGTGCATCGAGTTCACCTGCACCGTGTCACCGCCGAACGCACGGAAGAGGCGCGAGCCGGGGGCCACCGCGATGTCGTGCGCCAGGTGGTCGCGCGCCCAGCCGGCGCCGGGGAAGTAGTCGTGCTTGATCGACTTCTCCCACTGCGCGGCGCAGTCCTGCACCAGCGTGCCGCCGGCCGCCACGTTCAGCACCTGCATCCCGCGGCACACGCCGAAGACGGGCTTGCCGTCCTCCAGGGCCCAGCGGGCGAAGGCGAGCTCCACCGTGTCGCGCGCGCCGTCCGTGCGGCCGCAGTACTCGGTGCGCTCGTCGCCGTACGAGGCCGGGTCCATGTCCACCCCGCCGGCCAGAAAGATCCCGTCCAGGTGGTCGTAGATGGCGCGGATGGTGTCCATGTCCTCGTCGAGGAGCGGCACCATCCACGGCACCGCGCCCACGGCGGTGCACGCGATGAAGTAGCGCTGGTTCATCACCCACGACGCCGGCAGGTCTTCGGGGATGCGGTCTATGGCCTGCAGGTTCTGCGTTGGAATGCCGATTACGGGACGTTGCTGCATGGAAAACTGCCTTCTACGAGTTTCGATTCCGGAAGAATGACCCGGCAGGTGGCAAGATCAGGGCCGTTCGGATTGGGATGATGCAAGGTAGCGGAATCGGCACGCATCCACAACGAACGCGCCACCGCTCGAACGTAAGTGTTTGCAGGGGTTGTGCTTGCCTTTTTCTGTCACCATCCTTTTCTGTCGGCGGACTGGCCGCCTGCGGGGAACCATCTAAAGCCGGAACGACGATGACTACCTACGACGTCGCGGAGATGCTGGGCGGGGGGCAGGTGTTCGTGGGGCGCGTCATCCGGTCGGACCGAGACCTGGTCGAGGCGGTCCGCGACGGTCTTCCGTCGGGTGCGGTCGCCGCGGTGATCCGGCAGAGCGCACTCTGTGCCGATGAGGTTGAGCGGCTGGTCTTCCGGAACGGCAACGCAGCCGAGCGGATGGTGTCAGGCCGTCTGAATCCCGAGGAGTCGGTGCGGCTCGCTCGGGTGGCGAGGATCACCACGCTCGCGAACGAAACCATCGGTGAGCCGGAGCGCGCCGCCCGCTGGCTGCGCGCTCCGAATCGCGCGCTGGTGGGCGCGGTCCCTGTCGAGCTGTTGGCAAGCGGTGAAGGGGCGCGGCTCGTGGAGGAGACTCTGCTCCGGCTTGCACACGGGATCTTCGCCTGATGCGAGTCTGGAGGCTCGCGCGCCGTGTCCATCGTGTGCTCGATGGAGAGGGCGCCCGGCGCGAGGGCGGCCGCTGGAACTCTCCGGGTACTCCCATCGTGTACACCGCGGGCTCCCGTGCCCTCGCGGCCCTCGAGCTGCTGGCCTATGTGAGCCCTGGAACCGAGCCTGAGGACCTGGAGCTTTTCGAGGTACAACTCCCGGATGATGCTCGCTCACGTGCCGTCACGCCGGACGATCTGGATCGCGACTGGCAGGCCCCACGCCATGCCGGCTGCCAGCGGCAGGGCGATGCATGGGCGCGCTCCGCGGACGCGCTGGTTCTGGTGGTGCCCTCCGTAATGATCCCTGAAGAACCCAACTACCTGATCAACCCGGCACATCCCGACGCGGCGCGGGTGCAAGTCGTGGGGTCGCGTCCGTTCACGTACGACCCTCGTCTGAAGCGATAAACTGGATGGCCAAAAGCGAGACGCGGAGAGAGCCTGAGGGACTCTCCCCGCGCCTCTGCGCCTCCGCGTGAGGCCAAGCGGTGGCCCGTCTACGCCTGCGCCGCGTGGGCGTGGGCCACGGTGGGGCCGCGGACGCCTTCCTCGGTCTCGGCGATGAGGTGGTCGACGACCGCGCGCAGGCTGCCTGTGCGCTCGAAGACGGCCAGCTGGCGGTCGGCGCTGGAGCCCTCCTCTAGGATGCGGAAGGCGTACTCCACCTCCGCGCGGCTCCCCAGGTCGTCCACCACGTCGTCGATGAACCACTCCAGGATCTCGCGGATCAGCGCGCGCGCCGGGAGCTCCTCCTGCTTGCCCAGGTCAACGAGCTGCCCCTCGAGGCCGTAGCGCACCGCGCGCCACTTGTTCTCCTCGATCAGGTCGCCCGGGTACACGCGGAAGGTCATGTTGTCGCGCCGCAGCTTGTACACCTTGGCGATGATCGCCTGCAGGATGGCGGCGACGCAGACGGCCTCCTCCACGCGCGTGCACACGTCCAGGAAGCGGAACTCCAGCGTGGGGTACGCGTGGTGCGGGCGCAGGTCCCAGTAGATCTTGGAGCCGTCCGGAATGCAGCGCGTCTTCACCAGGTTCTCGGTGAGGTACTGGAAGTCCGCCCAGTCGCGCATCACCCGCGGAATGCCGGTGCGCGGGAAGTTGCGGAAGATGACGCTGCGGTACGACTTGAGCCCCGTGTTCCGCCCCATCCAGAAGGGCGAGCTGCTGGTGAGGCAGAGGATGTGGGGGACGAAGTAGCGGGCCACGTTCATGGCGTCGATCATGAACTCCCGGTCTTCGATGCCGATGTGCACGTGCGTGCCGAAGATCAGGAGCTGCTGCGCGAGGTCCGCCATGTCCTGCTTCACCCCCAGGTAGCGCTCCAGCGGGGTGATCTCCTGCGTCATCCAGCTGGAGAAGGGGTGCGTTCCCGCCGCCACCACCTTGAGGTCCTTGCGGTCGGCGAGGTCCATCACCATTCCGCGCAGCCGCCGCAGCTCGATGCGCGCCTGCGCGGGCGTCTGGCAGATGGTGGTGCCCACCTCCACGATCGACTGGTGCAGCTCCGGCTTGATCTCGCCGAGGATCAGGTGGTCGTGGTCCAGGATCTCGGTGATGTACGACCGCAGCTCCCGGGTCTCGGGGTCGATGATCTGGTACTCTTCTTCGATGCCGACGGTGAGCGAGGGCGGCTTCATCGGTGCGCTCCTTCGTGGGTTGCGCGGTTACGGCTCGGCTGCGAACGGATACAGAAGGAAACGGGCCAGCACGCCCTCATCGCGCCTCCACCAGCATGGTCGCGACGCTGGAGCCGCCGCCGGCGGTGACGTTGAGGAGCGGGTCGGTGGCGATGCGGGTGAGGGCGCCGTCGACGGTGGCGCCGCCGGTGATGAAGGGCGCCAGGTCCACCATGCGGTCGTAGATCTGCACCCCGGCGTCCGTCCAGGTGGGGAAGGGCTCGGAGGGGAGGGGGATGCGCTCCTGTACCACGTACGGCGCCTCGAGGGCGCCACGCAGCGTGTCCTCCCACAGCTCGCCGCTCGCCAGCCAGCCTAGGACGATGCCGCGGCCGCCGTAGTCGTCATTGGGTTTCAGGACCAGGCGCTCGCGGTTCTCCATCGCCCAGGGCAGGAGGTCGATGGTGGCGCCATCCTTCTCCGTCTTCCGCTCCTCCACCACGCGCGTCCAGGGCACGTGGGCGGCAACGGCGGCGCGCTCCTCGGCGGAGAAGAGGTGGGCGTTGCGCTCGTCGGAGAGGACGGCGAGCGACGCCTTCTTGTAGAGCACCTTGCAGCGGAAGGGGTTGACCATGCACACCGCCCCGTCGCGGACCGCGCGCACCACGGGCGAGTCCAGCCCCATCTGCTGCACCAGCTCGTCGATTAGGACCCGCTTGTAGATGAGGGTGATGTGGAAGTCGCCCGACATCAGCTTGCCCTCGCGGTACTCGCAGGTGCGCGGGTCCGCCAGCTCGCAGGCGATGCCGTGCGACTGAAAGTACGATTGGAAGAAGCGGTGCTCGCTGCGCGTGGGCACCTCGTCCCAGTCCAGCACGCCGATGCGCGGCAGGTCTCGCGTTCCCGTCCACTCGCGGAAGGCGCCCAGGAGCGCGTGCAGCACCCCGTGCCGCGCGGGGAGCGGCTGCACGGCGTGCGTCTTGAGGAACTCCCCCATCGCCGGCGTGGCGAGGAAGACCTCGGAGAGGGCGTCCATGTACGCGGGGCCGGCCGGCGTCTCCGCGTTGTACTCGGTGAAGCGGAGCGAGCCGTCGTCGGGATCGAAGAAGGCGTCCAGCCGCGCCGTGGGGCTGGGATCGCGGAAGCCGGGGTCCGCCTCCAGCAGCTCCTCCTCCCAATCCAGCAGGCGGAACTGGCGGCGGAACTCCGCGTCGGCCATGGCGGCCTCGTGCGCGGTGTGGAAGGCGCGCATCAGCGTCTCCACGCCGCGCCGGATGTGCACCCACTGGCCGGGCGTCAGGAAGCGGGGCCGCAGGACGCTGCACAGCGGCCGGTCGCCAAAGAACATCCCGCGGCGGCGGTGCTCCTCCTCCATCCGCGCGTGCGTGTCGGCCGCGAGGGCGTCGTCGCCCAGCAGGTCGTGGTAGCGGGCGACGGCGTCCCGCAGCGCGGCGGCCTCCCCGGTCACGCGGGTACGGGCGCGGAAGAGCCGTCCGGCACCGCGTCCTGCACGGGCCCGCCGCCCCCGGTGTGCCGGCTGCCGGCGAAGAGCTGCTGCCATCCCGCCTCGCGCACCTGCGGACGCGGGTTCTTGGCCAGCTTGATGGTCATGTCCGCCATCGCCTTCACCACCCACTCGAAATAGTGCGGGGTGAGGGAGTACAGGTCCATGTCCGGCGCGGGGTTCATGAAGTCGATGGCGTACGGGATGCCGTCGCGCACCGCCCACTCCATGGAGTTCATGTCGTACCCCAGCGCCCTCACCAGCTTCAGCGAGTCCGCCACGACGCGCTGCCCCAGCTCGGGCGAGAGGTGGTCGTGCGCCACGTGGTACTTCCGCTCGCCCGGGTCGTACTTGATGGGCATCACCACTTCCTGCCCCAGGCAGATGCAGCGGATGAACTGGTCCCACTTGATGAACTCCTGCACGATCATCGTCAGGAGCCCGGAGCTGTTGTAGTTCTGGATCAGCTCGTCCAGCGTGTGGCAGACGTACACTTCCTTCCACCCGCCGCCGTGCGCGTCCTTGAGGATGCACGGCATGCCGATGTAGTCCGCGATCCCCTGCCAGTCCAGCGGGTACTGTAGGTTGCGCAGCGACTCGTCGTGCACGATGCCGGGGATGTAGTCGCGGTTGGGCAGCACCACCGTCTTGGGATGCGCGATCCCCAGCTTGGTGGCCAGCGCCGCGCCGAAGAACTTGTCGTCCGCCGTCCACATGAACGGGTTGTTGACGACCTGGCACCCCTGCAGCGCCGCCTGCTTGAGGTAGGTGCGGTAGAACGGCACCTCGTGCGAGATGCGGTCGACGATCACCGCGTAGGGACAGGGATCGTCCATGGCCGGCGCGCCGAGCTGCACCATCTCGGCGGTCACGCCCTCGTTGCGGCTGTTGACTTCTTCGATGAACGCGGGCGGAAACGACCACTCGCGGCCCACGATCAATCCGATCTTCAAAGTCATCGGCGGTGTCTCGGTTCGGGGAAAAAGTGCCTAGTGCTCAGTGCGAAGTGCCGAGTGGGGTGCCTCGAAGTAACTAGGCACTGAGCACTGGGCACTTGGCACTGCTGTTCAATCGCTTCCGCCGATGTACTGGCGAAGCATCCGCTCCCAGTACGGCCAGTCATGCGACCAGCCGTCCCACAGGCGCAGGGCGTTGCCCACGCCCTTGTCCCACAGCGTGCGCGACAGGTACTTCACGTTGTCGACGTTCGGGTCGTCGTGGCCGGTGGCGAGGATGATGTCCATCCGCCGCAGCCCCTCCAGGTGCTCGTGGCCTAGGTGCTGGACGAAGTGCGACGGGTTGTGCCCGTACACGTTGCCGTCCATGTGCCCGTCCGCGAACTGGCTGATGTCGTACAGGCCGCTCATCCCCAGCACCCGCCCGAAGAGGTGCGGATGGCGGAAGGCGATGTCGACCGCGTGGTACGCGCCGAAGCTCGCCCCCGTCGCCATCAGGAACGGGTTCGGGTTCTTTTGCCAGGAGAGGGGGAGCACCTCGCGCAGCACGTAGTCCTCGAACTGCTGGTGGCGCCTCGCCCGGTCGATGGGGTGCTTGCGGCGCGCGTACCAGCTCTCCTCGTCCACGCTGTCCACGCAGTAGAGCTGTAGCCAGCCGTTGCGCAGGTGGTCGCCGAGGACCTCCGTCATCCGCCGGTCTTCCCACTCGTAGTAGCGGCCCATCGAGGTGGGGAACACGAGCACGCGCGCTCCCGCGTGCCCGAAGACCAGCAGATCCATGTCGCGGTCGAGCGACGGGCTGTGCCAGCGGTGGTGCTCGCGGTGCAAGGGGATCGAAGCTCCGGCTGCCTGTGGACGTCTCGTTTCAGGATCACGCGGCGGCACGCAAGCCCCGCGCCGGAGCGAGCCCCCACCCCCCGGCCCCCTTCCCCCGCAAGCGGGGGAGGGGGAGAACTCCGGGGCGCTCCGGTATCCCGCCCCCCCGCACCGTGATCTCGTAGGGGCCGCCCCACGTGGCTGCCCGTGCCCGCCCCGGCGCCGCGCCCCGCCGTTCAGGCCCCGGTCCCTTCCGCCACGCTGAAATCCATCCGCCCGTCGTCCAGCGACACCGCGTCCAGGCGCACCTGCACGCGCCCGCCGATCTCCGGCTTCTCGCCGCCGCCCGACGCCTGCACGCGGACGGCGGGGTCCTCGATCTGCACCTCCAGGTGGCTTCCGCGCGCGTCCAGCACGGTGGCGGCGAAGAGCTTGCCCTCGCACCCGCGCAGCGTCCACGCCTCGGCGATGTCCACCACGCCGCGCTCCAGCTTGTTGGCGCGCGTCTCCGTGTCGTTCATCACCTTTGGAACGCGGCAGAGCGTCTCGACCTCCGCGGCGGATGGGCGGCCTCCTGCCTCGAGCTGCACGAGCAGATCGAGCACGTAGCGGTCGGCGAGGCGGCGGAGGGGGGCGGTGACGTGCGCGTACGGCATCGCCAGCGCGTGGTGGAGCGGATCGGCGGGCGGGTCGCCGTCGAAGGCCACGTAGTCCGACCCGTGCGACACGCGCCGCGCCTGCCAGAGCAGCGGCGTCACGCGGGGGTGCTTGGGATCGAGCGAGCGCACGAACTCCGCGTAGCTCGTCGCATCGTCCCACGCGAACCCCAGCGTCCGCGCCACGCGGCGAAAGAGCTCCACGCGCTTCTCCTCGGGCGGCGGCATGGTGCGCAGCAGGCCGACGCGCCCCTCCAGCATGCGCAGCGCGGCCGCGTGGCCCGTGAGGAGCGACACCTGCGCGTTCCAGTCCTCCGCGGCGTTGGGCTGCTCGTACTCGACCGCGTAGCCCAGGCGCGCCGCCGCCGCGCGCTCGACGTGCTGATCCAGGATCGGCAGCGACACGCCCCCACGCTCCGTCTCCCGCTTCCTCCGCTCCTCGCCGAAGCGCTTCAGCTCCACGAGCGACGCCGCCCACGGCTCCGCGAACGTCTTCCCCCCGCTCTCCACGTGCCCCAGCGCCTGCTCGTACGTGAGCTGCGCTCTCGACCTCACCCGCGCCCGCTGGATGCGCAGCGAGCGGATCTCCGCGCGCGCGTCCAGCTCGAACGCGAACACGATGGCGGGTGTGAGCTGGTCCGCCAGCAAGCTCGCCGCCCCCTGCGACAGCGACGGCGGATACACGGGCGCGCGCAGGTCGGGCGCGTAAAAAGTGAGGGCGCGCAGCCACGCCTCCGCCTCCACCGCCCCCCCGCGATCCACGAAAAACCCCACGTCCGCGATCGCGTACCAGAGCCGGAATCCCCCATCCTCCGCCGGCTGGATGCACAGCGCCTGGTCCAGATCGCGGCTCCCCGGCGGGTCGATGGTGATGAACGGCACTTCTGTCATGTCCGCGAGCGCCGCCGGGTCGCGCTTCGCCGCCTCGTCCGCCTCGCGCACCACCTCCGCGGGAAAGTCGATGCGCACGCCCAGCTCCGCCCGCTTGCGCTGGAACGCGGCCTCGATCTGGGCGATGTCCGTGCTGTTCGGAGCGGCGGAGTTCAGTTCGGACAGAGGGGCCTCTGCGGGTGCGGGTGGGAGCGGGCTGGGTCGCGATGATGGGATGCGAGAGGCGGGCCGCGGTGGGAGGGCCCTGGAGCGCCCCCTCCCCCCGGCCCCCTCCCCCGCCTGCGGGGGCGCAGGGCGGGTGAGGGGGAGAACTTCGTGAGCGGCGCACAGATCCCGTAGGGGCGCGATTCATCGCGCCCGTGCCCGACCCCGCTCCACCGCCCTGCCCAACGCACACCGCCACCGGGTAGGGGCAGACCTGCGTGTCTGCCCGCCGCCCGCCGCACCTCCACCCCCTACCCCGCGCACAAATCCCGGTAGGGGCCGCCCCACGTGGCTGCCCGTGCCCGCCCCGGCGACGAACCCCGCCGACGCGCACCCACGCCCGCCACCGCCCCTCCCCCAGGCAGTTTTGGGGGAGGGGCCGCGAGTTCACGAGCGGGGGTAGGGGCCCGCCGGGCCCCTACCGCAGCACGCGCGAAAAGAACGGCAACACCCGCGTCCGCAGGCGCTCGGCGACGTGGCTGCCGTGGGTGCCGTCGTACTCCTCGAAGGTGTGCCGCACGCCGGCTTGGGTTAGGGCCGCGTGGAGGGCGCGCGTAGTCGTGGGGATGTGGCGGAGGCCGTCGCGCGTGCCCACGTCGAAGGCGATGCGCGGGCGCATGGGGCTGGCGGCGAAGCTCCGCGCCAGGCGCGCGGGCGTGTTCTCGTTCCACCGCGCGAGGGCATCCCCGCGCCCGGGGGCGAACGGGAGCGCGAGGCGGAGCGGGTGCGACGGGTCGGGCGAGTGGAGCGCGGCCACCGCGATGAGCAGCTTGCTCCCAAACGGTGCCGCCGCCACCTGATCGGGCGTGCGCAGGGCGAGGGCGGCGGCGCGCGGCGCATCGCCGAAGTCGGCCAGGAGCTCGGGGCCCAGGCAGCACGGGCTGAGCGCGTACACCGCGCCGAAGACCTCCGGGTGCTCGGCCGCGCGATGGAGCGCCGCGTGCCCCCCCATCGACCATCCGGCGATGCCGCGGCTCGCCGGGCGCGCGAGGGTGAGGTAGCGGGAGTCCACGTGCGCCACCACCTCGCGGACGAGGAAGATCCCCCAGCGTCCCGTGGATGCGGTGTTGGCGAAGAACGATCCGCCGAAACGGTTCCCGCCGTCCGGCATCACCACGATCATCGGCCGCACCCTGCCCGACGCGATCAGCGAGTCCATGGCCGAGCGCAGGGCGAAGCGCTCCGTCCACTGCGACGGGCCGCCGTCGAAGCCGTGCAGCAGGTAGACGACCGGGTAGCGGCGCGCGGTGCGCCCGTACCCCGGCGGCAGGTAGACGGAGACGGCGCGATACGGCGAGTCGCCGAGCGGGTTGTCCACGAGCGCGGTCGAGAAGACGGTGTCCGCCACCACGCGGCCGGCGGCGATCTCGGGAGCCAGCCGCGGCGGGGCACAGGCGGCAGCGGCGAGCACGAGCGTGACGGCAGCACCCCGAACAGCAGGTCTCACGCGGAGGCGCGGAGAACGCGGAGACAACGACAGGAACAGCATCATATACAAAGCTTCTCTTCTGTTGCTTTTCTCTGTGTCTCCGCGTCTCCGCGTGAGACGTGGTTCAGCCGTCCTCAGATGCCCACGAATTCGCGGAGGTACCACTGGACGATCGCGGTCCCCCACGGCTCGGCGATGGCGGCGCCAAGGGCGAGAAAGATGCCGAAGGGGACGAGCTTCTTCGTGCGCCAGGAGATCGGGCCGAAGATCAGGGTGCCCAGCAGCGCGCCCAGGAAGATGGTGAGGAGGACGCCCGGCATCCCCACGAACGCGCCCACCATCGCCATCATCTTGATGTCGCCCCCGCCCATCGCCTGCTTCTTGAACGCGCGCTCCCCCAGCTCCGCCACCATCCAGAGAAGGCCGAAGCCGAGGAGCGCACCCAGCGCGGACTGCTGCGGCGTGATGCCGCCCGGCGCGAAGGAGAGCGCCAGGCCGATCGCCAGGCCGCCCCAGGTGAACTCGTCGGGGATGATGTAGGTGCGCGCGTCGGTCAGCGCGATCCCCAGCAGCAGCGTGAAGAAGATGGCGGACGAGAGCGCCTGCCAGCTCACCCCGTGCCTCAGCACCGCCGCCAGCCAGAGCGAGGCCACCGTCAGCTCGATCAGCGGATACTGGATGGAGACGCGGGTGCCGCACGCACGGCAGCGCCCGCGCAAGAAGATCCAGCCGAAGATGGGGACGTTGTCGTACCAGCGGATCTGCGTGCCGCACTCGCCGCAGCGGGAGGGGGGGCGGATGACCGACAGCCCCTCCGGCCAGCGGTACACGCACACGTTCAGAAAGGAGCCGATGCAGGCCCCCAGGAGAGCCGCGTAGCCCCAGATCAGGTAGTCGGGCGTCAATGGACGGTCAGCGAAGGAGCTCGTGGAGGAGGATGGCGCCGGCCGCGGCCACGTTCAGCGACTCGGCGCGGCCGCGCAGGGGGATGCCCAGCGTGACGTCCGCGCGGCGCAGGGTGTCGGCCGAGACGCCGGCGCCCTCGTTGCCCAGCACCAGCGCCGCACGCCGGGGAAGCGAATCGGGCGGCGGCGCGCCCACCGCGGACGCGACGGTGGCGACGCCGTGCTCGCGCAGCCAGGGCTCCAGCACGTCCCAGTCCGCTTCGACGACGGGGAGGCGAAAGGAGGAGCCCATCGCGGCGCGGACGGACTTGGGGTTCCAGGGATCGACCGTGCCCGGCAGGGCGACGACGCCGGCGGCCCCCAGCGCCTCGGCCGTCCTCACCAGCGTGCCGAAGTTGCCCGGGTCCTGCACCGCGTCCAGCACCAGGAGGACGGCGGGGTCCGCGTCCACCGGGATCGTGGCCAGGCCGGAGCGCGGGATCTCGGCCACCGCGAGCACACCCTGCGGCGTCTCCGTGTCCGCCCAGTCGCGGAAGTCGCGCTCCTCCACCTCGTGCACGGCGATGCCGCGCGCCTCGATGGCGGAGACAAGGCCCCGTCCGCGGGGCGTGTCACCCAGGGTGGACGACGCGACGGCGAAACGGACCGGAAGTGGGGACGCCACAAGGTCTTCCACCGTGCGCACCCCCTCGGCCAGGAAGAGGCCCTCTTCCTCGCGGGCGCGGCGCTGCCGCAGGGTGCGCAGGAGGCGCTCCTCGCGGCGGGTCAGCATTGCGCCGTGGATGGTCCGCGTCTTGCTTTTCGAACGGGCCGTAAGCCCACAATCCAAAGCATGGAGATCAAGATGGCACTTGCACTTAAGGCTCGCGCACGGCGGGGGGCCGCCGTGCTTGCGCTGTGCGGCGCGACGGCCGCGGGCGGCTGCGCCACCGTCAGCACGCAGCAGGAGGTCCAGCTCGGCACCGACTACGCGCGCCAGATCAACCAGCAGCTCCCGATGCTGAACGACGCGGCGACGCGCAACTACATCAACACGCTCGGCAACCAGCTGGCCGCCGTGGCCGACCAGCGCGGCATCCGCTACACCTTCCAGGTGGTGAACTCGGACGCCATCAACGCCTTCGCGGTCCCGGGCGGCTTCATCTACGTGAACCGCGGCACCATCGAGCGCGCCAACAACCTCTCCGAGCTGGTGGGTGTGCTGTCGCACGAGATCACCCACGTGGCGGAGCGGCACAGCATCGAGCAGCTCCAGCGGGCACAGGGCGCCAACACGCTCCTCTCAATCCTGTACGGTGGCGTCCTCCGGCGCAACCCGGGGGCCATCGAGCAGGTGGGCGTGCAGGGCGTGGGAACGGCGGTCTTCGCCGGCTACAGCCGCGACGCGGAGCGCGAGGCGGACCGCGGCGCCGTCAACATCATGCTGCGCGCCGGGTACAACCCGCAGGGGCTGGCCACCTTCTTCCAGACTCTGCTGGGCGAGCGCCAGCGCAACCCGAGCAAGGTGGAGACGTGGTTCGCCACGCACCCCCAGACGCAGGAGCGCATCGCCAACGTGCAGGCGATGATCCAGGCCACCCCGGGCGCCAGCAACAACCCGCGGCTGGTGAGGGACAACCAGGCGTACCAGAACTTCCGCGCGCGCGTGCGCTCCCTGACGCCGCAACCGCAGGACCGCGGCCGGTGAGCGGGGCGGGCGGCTGGCAGCTTCGGACCCGCATCCTCGCGGCGCGGGTCCGCCGGACGACGGCGGCGGCCGCCCTCCTCCTCCCCCTTCTCGGCGCGTGCGTGAGCGAGAAGCAGGAGCAGGTGCTGGGCGACCAGATCGCCACGCAGATCAACACGCACGTCCCGCTGGTGAATGACGCGCCGCTGACGCTGTACGTCAACGACCTTGGGCGGATGATCGCGCGGCACAGCGCCCGCCCCAACGTGCCGTACCGCTTCTACATCGTGGACACGGAGGGGGTCAACGCCTTCGCCCTTCCCGGCGGCCACATCTACGTGAACCGCGGCCTCATCGACCGCACGCGCAACGTCAGCGAGCTGGCGGGGGTGCTGGCGCACGAGATCGGGCACGTGGCGGCGCGGCACGGCGCCAAGACGATGCAGCGGCAGATGCGGACGCGTTCCATGTCCGGCATCCTGTACAAGGTGATCCTGGACCGCGAGCCGCTCCTCAATCAGGAGGCGCTGGACATCGGCGGCGCGGTATGGACGGCCTCGCACTCGCGCCACGACGAGCAGGAGGCGGACAAGCTGGCCGTGGCCTACCTGATCGCCTCCGGGGTCGATCCCAACGGGATGGTGAGCCTCTTCAACGGCTTCGTGAAGGAGGAGGCGACGCTTCCGCAGGGGGGCGTGGGGCAGTGGTTCGCCACGCACCCGGCGACGCTCCAGCGGCTCAAGATCACCCGCGACGAGATCCGCGTGCGGCGCCCCGCGGCGAAGAAGCTCGCCACGCAGGTCCCCTCGTACGAGGACTTCCTGCGCCGGCTGCACGCCCTTCCCCCGCCGCCGCCCATGATGCCCGGCGCGCCGTCGCTGAACCCGGCGCAGCAGCTTCCCTGGCACAAGTAGCGCCCCGACCCCGCCGATGACGGTGGGGTCGTTCATTTCGCGGGCGTAGTCTCACGCAGAGGCGCAGAGACGCGGAGAGGAGAACAGCGAGAGATCACGCGAAGGCGCGAAGGCGCAAAGAAAGCATCTCTGTGTCTTTCCTTCGCGTCTTCGCGCCTTTGCGTGACATCTTAATCCTATAACTTTGCGCGACCAGTATCACAGCTGACATGTGAACATGACCGAACGCATTCCGGTGGCCCTCACCATCGCCGGCTCCGACTCCGGAGGCGGCGCGGGGATCCAGGCCGACCTCAAGAGCTTCCACGCCTTTGGCGTCTTCGGCACCAGCGCGCTGACCGCCGTCACAGTGCAGAACACGCGCGGCGTCACCGGCGTCCACCCCATCCCGGTGGACGTCGTCCGCGCGCAGATACGCGCCGTCGCGGAGGACCTGCACCCCGCCGCCTGCAAGACCGGGATGCTCGCCACCGCCGAACTGGTGCGCGCCGTCGCCGAATCTATCCGCGAGCACCGCCTCCCCCACTTCGTCCTTGATCCCGTGATGGTCGCCAGCAGCGGCGACCGCCTGCTGGACGCCGACGCCGAGCGCACCGTGGCGGACGAACTGGTGCCGCTGGCCGCGCTCGTGACGCCCAACCTGGACGAGGCCGCGATCCTGGTCGGCGCCCCCGTGGACGACGTCAACGGGATGCGCCGCGCCGCCGCCGCGCTGGTGGAGATGGGAGCCCGCGCCGCGCTGCTCAAGGGCGGCCACCTGCGTGCTTCGGAGCTGGTGGACGTCCTCTTCGACGGCCAGGAGTGGCACGAGTGGCGCCGCCCCAAGCTGGACACCCGCAACACGCACGGCACCGGCTGCACCCTCTCCGCCGCCATCGCCGCGGGCCTGGCGCACGGGCGGCCCCTGACTCGCGCCGTGAAGGATGCGCTGGATTACGTGAGCCGGGCGATGCAGGCCGCGCCGGGGCTGGGGGGCGGGCACGGGCCGCTGAACCACATGGTGTAAGGGACCCTCACCCCGCTCGTTCCTCGCTGCCCCTCTCCCAAACTGCTGGTAGAGGGGCGTTTGCGTGCGTTGGTGCGCCGCGCGGAGGTCATGCGCTCGGGCGGGCACGGGCAGCCACGCGGGGCTGCCCCTACGGGATTTTGTGCGAGAGGGCGGGGGTCGGGCCGGGGGCAAGGGTGGGCAGACACGCAGGTCTGCCCCTACGGGTGCCGGTGCCGGTCGGCGGGCGGCGGAGCGGGGTCGGGCACGGGCGCGATGAAGCGACGAGGAATCGCGCCCCTACCGGATCTGTGCGCCGGTCACGTAGTTCTCCCCCTCACCCGCCCTGCGCCCCCGCAGGCGGGGGAGGGGGCCGGGGGGAGGGGGCCCTCCGCGCAGCGCAACCCGTTCAAAACGATACCCCAAACGTCAGATACCCCCGCGGCTTCGGCCGCTCGCGCAGCACGATGTCGTCCTCCACGACCGTGATGGAGCGCAGCGGGAAGCCGATGCCCGCGCGGACGGGGAACGGCGGGAGGTACGAGATGCTCAGGTTGAGCCCCAGCTCCGCGCCCACCGACGCGATCGTCGAGGCCTCGCCGCGGGCGCCGCGGGTGAGGCAGTCGTCGCTGCACCAGGTGCGGCCGGCGTCCACGAAAGCCGTGCCCCAGAGCCGGTCCAGGTACACCGGCATCACGCTGCGGCCGCGCTCAATCAGCGCCAGCGGAAAGCGCCACTCCAGCGTCCCCGCCACCGCCCGGTCGCCAAAGAGGACGCCCTCGCGGTAGCCGCGCACCGGCAGGTCCAGCTCGCTCCCCATCGTCACGAAAGTGGAGAGGGGGAAGGCCGACACCCCGCCCTCCGTCCCGCCCACGGAGTAGCCGGGGGTGAGGCTGCCGTGGTCCGCGCCGCCGGCCACGCGCAGGCCCAGGACGTGGCGCGCATAGCCCCATCCGCGGAAGGGGAGGTAGTGCTGCGCCCGCGCCGTCGTGCGCACGTAGCCGCGGACGGCGTCGCCCTGTCCGCCGCCGGGGCCGTTGTCGAGGAAGACGTCGTCCAAATAGCGGCGCCCCTCCACCGAGGCGGCGGCCACGAAGCCTTCCTCCGGGCTCACCGAGTACTCGTAGCCGCGCGCGTTGGAGTACCCCAGCGTCACCGCGCCCCCGGCCTCCGCGGGCGGGTTGGGAGCCGCGGCGGACACTTCGGATTCGCGGAACGAGTAGTCGCGCTGGCGGGCGCCCGCCCCCACGCTCAGCCAGCTGAACGAGCGGAAGCGCGGGCGCGTAAAGGTGGCCACCAGCGACGCCGACCGCTCGCGCTCCAGCAGCGTCGCGATCATGGCCTCGTCGGTCGGGGTGACGGTGGCGAACGCGCCCACCCGGTCCCACTCCTGGAAGACCGACGCGCCGATCACCGGGTGCCCCAGCCCCGTGAAGAGGTAGCTCGCGCCCGCCTCGGTGCGCGTCTCGCGCGGATGCACCTGCGCGTAAGCCTCGTAGCTGTGGCGCTGGACCACGTCCTGCCCGCCGATCGCCACACCGAGCCCGGTCCCCAGCGCCTCGTCGGACTCGAGGATGGGCGACCACGAGGTGGGGCGCAGCGACGGAAGCGCCGAGTAGCCGCGCGCCGCCCCGCCCGCCGTGCGCTGCGCCAGATCGGCACCGGCGCCGGCCTGGCGCACCTCGGCGCGCAGTGGGGGCGCGGCCGTCCAGCGCGCGGGATCGAACGGCATGCGCGCCAAGTGGTAGCCGTCCGCGCGGTACACCGTCAGCGCGATCCAGCGCCCGTCCGGCGACACGTCCGGATCGAAGGCGCCCGTCAGCACGTTGGTGATGCGCTGCAGACGGCCTTCGGTGAGGTCGTACGCGTACAGGTTGGAGATGCCGCTGCGGTCCGAGCTGAACACCACGTAGCGCCCGTCCGGCGACCAGGCGGGCGAGCTGTCCACCGCGCGGTCGCTGGTCAGCTCGCGCACCACCTGGCCGTTGGCGGCATCGAGCACCACCACGTCGTACAGCGCCCCGGTGCGCCAGCGCGCGATGGCGATCCGCGTCCCATCCGGCGACCAGCGCGGCCGCGACCAGTGCACGTCCGGCGACGGCGCGGCGAGGTCGCGCGCGCCGCTCCCGTCCGCCGCCATCATCACGGGCACGTTGGTCCCGCCGCCGCCGCGCACCGCCACGATGCGGCCGGATGCGGGGTGCACGTCGGGATCCAGCAGCCGCGCGCCGCTGGTGATGCGGTCGCGGTCGCCGTTGGGGCGGACGACGTACAGGTCGGAGTAGTAGCGGTACGCATCGACCGCGTCGAGCATCGACGTGACCAGCGATCCGTCCGCGCGCCACGCCGATGCGCCCAGCGAGGTGCGCGGGTCCAGCACCCGCACGCCGCCCTCGCTCCACAGCCGCGTCGAAGTCTCCTCACGCCCCGTGGAGTGGGCGAAGGCGATCGTCCGCCCGTCCGGCGACCAGCGCGGCCCCTCGGTGCGGCGACCCTCCTGCACCAGCACCTCCGGCTCGGTGAGCCCCTGCCGGCGCAGCGAGTCGGCCAGCGCCGTGTACTCGGTGCGCAGCGAGTCGCGCCACTCGTCCCATGTGTCGGTGAACTTCTCGCCGTACGCACGCTTCGCGGCCCCGTCCGCACCATACGAAAAGGGGACGCGGCGCCCCATCGCCTTGACCCACTCGCCGTGCTTCTCGTACCCGAAGCGGTCACCCAGGTAGTCCATGAAGAGCGAACCGTACACGTACGGAGCGCTCCCGCCCGGCCAGGTCACGGGATACCCGGTGGCGCGGTCGATCGAAAAGAACTCGTCCTCCAGGATCGCGGTGCGCAGCATCATGTCGTACACCGTCGCGCGCACCCGTCCAGCGCGCGTCATCCGCGACTCGAGGGCGGTGGCGAGCCCCTCCTGGGTCCAGCGTGGCACCAGGAGGTTGGGGAAGCCGAACGGCGTGCGCCCGAACACCCTCCTCACCAGCCGCGGAAAGCCCGCCGCGTAGTCCAGGTGGAAGATGTGCACGAGCTCGTGCGACACCACGAGCTGCAGCCAGTCGACGTAGAAGGCGAGCTCCGGCGTGTCCACCGGCGGGTGCGCGTACACCACGATGCGGTTGCTGGGGAGCGGCGTAGCGTACCCGTTGGAGAAGTCGACGTTGTCGCTCAGCACCAGGTCGACCCTCTTCCTGGGCGCCTGCACCAGCACCTCCCGCAGCGTCGCGTACGCCGTCTCCGCGCGGTCCGCGGCGCGCCGGGCCAGCGGCTCCAGCGCGGGCGTGAAGTGGACGCGGAAGTGCTCCGTGTCCAGCGTGCGCCACTCCACGTTCGGCGGCACCTGCGCCCCCAGCGGCAGCGCGAACAGGAGCGCCACGAAAAACAGCGCGAGACGGCGGAGGGTCATGGTGAGGGATGCGGAAGAAGGTTGAATCTGCTCGAGGTTGGCGAGTGAACTCGCTGCAACAACAGCACAAAGTCCGCCTTCGCGGACTCGCGGGCTGCATCCGCCTGCACCACGGAATAACGGCGTGGCGGTGAGCCCGCCTCCCGGCTCCAATGCTACATTTCACGAGACCGCTTCAGCGGTCTTCGCGTCGTTCCAGCCGGGGGATTCATCCCCCGGTGTCATCACGCGGCGTCGCGGCACCCGCCCCCGCGCCCCCCCCCGGAACCTGCGAAGGCAGGTTTCCCGCCGTTGTTGCAGCGGTTTCAACCGCCGGGGGTTTACCTCACCGCCCGCTCCCGCAGGAACGCCTCGACCGCCCGGAAGTGCGCCCGCGCGATCCGCTCGTGCACCTGCGGGTTGCGCAGGGCGGCCTCCTGCTGGGGCACCATCAGGAACATCGTCTCGGTGAGCGTCGAGGGCATCCACGTCGGCCGCACCAGCGCGAGGTCGGCGCGGGCGATCCCCAGGTCCCGCAGCCCGAGCTCGCGCAGGATCTCGCGCTGCATGTGGCGCGCGAGGTCCAGCGACTGCGGCGCATTGTAGAACGCCGTAGTGCCCGAATTCGTGAACGGGTTCACGCCATCGGGGAACGCGTTGTTGTGCACGGAGACCAGGAGCTGCGCGCCCGCCTGCTCCGCCGTCACCGGCCGCGCCCCCAGCGCCACCGCCGCCGTGTCCGGCCGCGTCTCCGTCACGCGCGCCCCGGCATCGCGCAGCATCCGCACGAGCTGCTTCGCGATGGCGAGGTTCGCCTCCGCTTCGGTGAGGCGCGTGGGACCGATCGCGCCGCCGGGCGGGTGCCCCGCGTCCACCGCGACGTGGATTCCGGCCAGCGGGCGCCGCGCATCAATGGCCGGCGGACGGCGCACGCGCACCACCAGCGTCCCGTCGCGATCGTAAAAGGTGCGCCATCCCCACGCGGGGCTCGCCAGCTCCATACGGACGTAGTACACGTCGTCGCGCACCTGGTCCCAGGTGGCGCGGCGCACGAAGGGATCCTCGGTGCCGTAGTACAGCCAGTTGGTGCGCGACTCGCCGCCGAACACCTCCACCGTCAGGAAGCTCCCCTCCAGCAGCACGCGCGCGGGGAGGCGCTCCGTCATCGCCAGCCGCAGGTCCACCCACTCCGCCTGCGGCACCACCCGCACGGCACCGATCGTCCCCCGGGCCTCGGGCGCGCCGGCGGGAAGGAGGCGCACCGAACGCGCATCCACCCACACCGACTGGTCCTCGGTCAGGCGCACGCGGTACGCACCTTCGCGCTCGCCCGTGAGGGTCAAGCGCGTGCCGTTGGGGAAGGTCCAGTGGTACGGCGTGCCCGACCCCGGGATCGCCGTCGCCACGATCAGGCTGTCCGGCCGGTCGCCCGCGGCGATCGCGGTGCGCGTCTCACCCGGGCTCAGCACGGCGAGCGAGAGCTCCAGCGGAGCGCGCACCGTGTCCGTGCCGTTGACCAGCTCGATGGTGGCGGTGCCGGCGCGCCCCGTCTCGGCCAGCGTGGGGACGCCCACCTGCCGGTCGCGCGAGAGGAGGGGCGCCGTCGCCGCGAAGCTCCCCGCGTACTGCGTGTACTCGCGCGTGGCGGAGCGGTCCTGCAGGAAGCCCTCGTCGCGCTCCAGCGTGCGGGCCTCCACCAGCGGCGCGGCGGAGCCGTCCGGAAAGACGATGCGTGCCCGCCCGCCCGGCGCGCCGCGGAAGCGCACCGTTACCCGCTCGCCGCGCTGCACCGTCATCGCCGCGCGCGGGGCGAGGGCCGCGATGCCTGCCGTCGTCTCTCCCGCGCCCTCGGGCGGACGGATGCGGCGGACGGCGGTGGCCTGCTCCGCCCCGGCACTCGCGGCCACCCGGTACACGCCGTCGCGCGGCACGGGGACGAAGGCGAGGAAGGCACCGTTCGGCGCCACCTCCACCGCGGCGCCGTTGATGGTCAGCCGCGCCTCCCCCGTTCCCACGCTCCCGAAAACGAAGTTGCTGTCGCTCGCCGTCAGCCGCGCGTCCTCGGCGGGGTAGACGACGTCGATGCGCAGCGGCCCGCGCACGGCGGGAATCGGCGGCAGGGTGCCACTCAGCGGATCGGTGGAGGCCATGCGCGTCCCCTCCGGAGCGGGACCCGTGCCCGGGCTGGCCGGCGTGCAGGCGGCGAGCGCCAGCGCCGCGGCCAGGGGCGTGTAGATACGGCGGGACATCTCGAATCTCATAGGAGTCACGGGCGCTGCACGGAGGCGATGTCCTCCGTCTCGCCACGCCCCAGGCCGGGCCCGTCCACCTCAGCTCCACGCGGGCCCTGCTGGGCGGCGCCGCGCGGCTCGTCCCAGTTCCACGGCGCAAAGAACGGGAGGAGCAGGATGCCGGGGACGGCCGCCGCGATGGTCAGCAGGAAGAAGGTGGGCCACCCCGTGGCTTCCGCGATGGCACCCGAAGGCGCGGCGAGCTGGTCGCGTCCAAAGGCGTAGAAGCTGGAAAGCAGGGCGTACTGTGTGGCCGAGAAGCGGGGAGAGCTGAGCGCCATCATGAACGCCACCAGCGCCGCGGTCCCCATCCCCTGGAAGAAGTTCTCCAGCACCACGGCCGTCACCAGCAGGGAGTAGCTCCCCTGGTGCAGGGCAAGGAAGTAGTACGCGATGTTCACTCCGGACTGGAGGATGCCGAAGATCATCAGCGAGCGGTTCAGCCCGATCCTCGCGAGCCCCGCCCCTCCCGCCAGCACGCCCGCGATGGTGGCGACCAGCCCCAGTCCCCCCTGCACGGCCCCGATGTCGGTCTGCGAGAAGCCGGCCTGGAGGAGGAAGGGCGTGGCCATCAGGTTGAGCATCGCGTCGCCCAGCTTGTACAGGACGATGAACCCCAGGATCAGAAGCCCGAGCCCCACCCCCGAGCGCCCAAAGAACTCGCGGAACGGGAGGATGACGGCGTCGGCGAGCGAAGCCGGCGGGCGCTGTGCGTACCTCGGCTCGGGCGCCCACAGGGTCGCGGCCACTCCGATCAGCATCACGCCCGCTATGATCAGGTAGATGCGGCCCCAGGGCATGTGGTCGGCCAGGATGAAGGCGGCCGAGCCCGTCACCAGCAGCGCGATCCGATAGCCGAGCACGCCCAGCGACGCGCCGGGCCCGCGCTCGCGCTCGGTCAGGACGTCGATCTTGTAGGCGTCGAAGGCGATGTCCTGCGTGGCGCTGAAGAAGGCGATCAGCACCGCGGTGATCGCCAGGAAGCGGAGGGAGCTCTGCGGGTTCTGGAGCCCCATCAGCGCGATCGCGAGCACCAGCCCCACCTGCGTGACGATCAGCCATCCGCGCCGCCGCCCCAGGAAAGGCGGCGCATAGCGGTCGATCAGCGGCGACCAGACGAACTTGAAGGTGTACGGCAGCCCCACGAGTGCGAACGCGCCGATGGTGGTGAGATCCACCTTTTCGAGCGTCATCCACGCCTGCATGGTCTTGCTGGTAAGGTACAGCGGGAGTCCGGACGCGAACCCCAAAAAGAGGATCGCGGCCATCTTCGGCTGCCCAAAGAGGCGCAGCAGTGAGGGAGAACGGGTTGCGTCGTTCACACGGCGTCCTCGTTCAGAGCGTGGGACTGCGTTTCGGCGCGTGGCTGTGGGCCGGGGCGAGCAAGAAGGGGACCGGACGAATGGGGGAATGGGGAATGGGGAATGGGATCGAATCCGTAGGGGCGCGATTCATCGCGCCCGTGCCCGCCAGCGCCCCACCCTCCGCCTGTGAACACCCTCCTGGTAGGGGCGGCCCCGCGTGGCCGCCCGTGCCCGCCCCCACACCGTCCCCCCTCCCACGGGCACCAAACCTCGTAGGGGCCGACCTGCGTGTCTGCCCTCCCCTGCCCTGCCCCGGCGCCCGCCTACCGGTCCATCCCCGCGTGCAGCCCCGCCAGCCCGCCGCTGCGCCCCGTCAGCCACGCGACCGCCGCCTGCTGCATCATCCCCTCGCCGCCCCACGCCGCCAGCAGGTTGCGCGCGGTGGGGAGCTCCTCCGCCAGCCGCGGGAGGCTGAAGAGGATGACCGTCGCATCCGGGTGCGCCTCCGTCAGCTCGCGGACGCGCTCCTGCGCGGCCTGCGAGATGCCGGGCCGCCCCTTCCACGCGCGGATGTCGGAGTACACCACCACCAGCGGCTCGCCGTCGTCCGAAAGCTCCACCCCCGCCTCGCGCAGCGACGCCGGGAAAGCGACGCGCGGGTACGGAGGCCACGGGCCGCCCAGATCGTCCTCCACCTCGATCAGCCGCACGGGGCCGCCGCCCAGCTTGGGCGTACCGCGGATGACGCGCAGCGAGCGCACGGCGGTCTCCAGCGACCAGCGCCGGTCCTCGTCCGCCCCCACGTCACCCATGGGGCCGCCGGCTACCCGTTCCGCGGCCCGCGCGATGCGGGCGAGCGCATCCTCCACCCGCTCGCGCGGAAGGCGCCCGTCCTCCACCGCGGCCTCCACACCCTGCACCACCGCATCCAGGTCGTCCGGGTAGAGGAGGACGTCGCAGCCGGCGGCGACGGCCATGATGGCGCCCTCCACCTCGGTCGTCCCGGCCGTCAGCCCTTCCATGATGATGGCGTCCGTCACCACCAGCCCGTCGAAGCCCATCTCCTCGCGCAGCAGCGTCGTGAGGATGGGTCGGGAGAGGGTAGCCGGGGCGTTGGTGGGATCGAGCGCGGGGTAGCAGACGTGCGCCGTCATCAGCGAGCTGACGCCGGCCTCCACCGCCTGGCGGAAGGGGAGCAGGTCCGCCTCCAGCTCCTCGCGCGAGGCGTGCACGCAGGGGCGCTCGATGTGCGAGTCGCCCACGGTGCGGCCGTGCCCGGGAAAGTGCTTGGCGCACGAGAGGGCGCCGCCGCGCGTGCACCCCCGCACCCACGCCGCCACGTTCGCCGCCACGCTCTCCGCCCGCGTCCCGAACGCGCGCGAGCCGATGATGGGGTTCTCCGGCTCCAGGTCCACGTCGGCCACCGGCGCGTAGATCCAGTTGACGCCCAGCGCCCTTGCCTCGCGCGCCGTCAGCTCCCCCGCGCGCTCGCACGCCTCCGGCTCGCCCAGCGACCCGATCGCCGCCGCGGGCGGAAGCGGCGTGGCGCCGCGGAACTGCTGCCCCGCCCCGCGCTCCAGGTCGCTCGCCACGAGCAGCGGGTGCTTCGACCGGCGGTGCAGCTCCTCCGTCAGGGCGCGCACCGACTCCGTGTCCCCGTTGAACAGGATGAACCCCCCGACGCCGATGTCCAGCCCGTGCTCGATCGTCTTCCTGTACTTCTCGAACCCATCTTCGGCGCTCCACCGCACGGCGGGAAGCAGCAGACGTGCAACGTTCAACGAATCGCTCCTGATTGGGAGAAGAAGTCCTAAGTCCTAAGTGCTAAGTGCCTGGTGCGCCGCAACTTTGTCATCCTGAGGGAGCCGCCGGACGGAGGTCTACGGTGCGCCGTACTCCTGCGGCGAGCGAAGGATCCAGCCGGCGAGGCAGGAGGACGGCGACGTACCGCGTGCCTCGCGCCACGCGCAGTAGATCCTTCGCTCGCGCCAAAGTGTGGAGCACGGGCGAGCGACGGTGAGGCGCTTCGCTTAGGATGACAGGAAGGGGGTGCGGGTATCGTTTCCTGCCTGTCGTCCCAATTCCCCATTCCCCATTCCCCATTCCCCATTCCCCATTCCCCATTCCCCGCACTAACGCACTCACGCACTCCCCCTATGGTCTCGCCGGCGGCTCCGTAGGCCCGGGCGGGAGCACGAACGGCGCCATGCCGGGCGCGCGCAGCACGAAGCCCTGCCGCAGCTCGCCCACCACCATGCGCCGCACGGGCGAGGCACCCCGGTGGCGCTCTGGACGCGCGACGGCGCTCACCAGGCCGAGGCGCTCCGTGGGCCCCCCCGCGAAGGGAGCCCGGATCACGCGGTACACCAGGCTGGTGCCCCCCGCCGTGTCCTGCCGCTCGGAGGGGACCTCCTGCAGGAAGACGAAGCGGTCCGTGAGCGGAAGGGGGCGCGGCGCGATGCCGGGCGCCACCACGCGCGTCTCGCCGGTGCGCAGGTCGCGGACGTGGATCACGCGCCCCGCCTCGTACACCACCATCGTGCGGGCACTGTTCATGAAGGCGGGGACGACGCTCTCCACCACCTCCACCCCCTGCGCCAGCGGAACCAGCCGCGCCCGCGGAAGCTCCACCCACAGCGAACCCACCCGCAGCCCCCCCACGGTGTCCGGCGACTCGGTGTGGAAGACGATCTGCGGCGCCGAGTCCGCCACCGTGGTGCGCAGCTCGCCGCGGGCGTTGCGGGCCAGCGGACCGCCGCGCGATTCGAAGAGCGTGATGAGCTGCTGGGCGATGAGCTTCACCTGAGGGTCCGGCTCGCGCGCCACCACGGAGCGCAGCAGGCCCACGTCCTCCACGTCCAGCCCCTGCAGCGCGTTCAGCCGCACGCGCGGCGATGGGTCGCCGACGGCGGCGCGCAGGGCGTTGCGGGCCTGCGGCGAGTCGACGGCGAAGCGCTGCACCCCCGTCACCGCCGCCAGACGCACCCCGTCGTCCGCGCTGGAGATGAGGACACGGCGGAGCAGAGTGAGCGCGCCCGGCGAGCCACGGTCCGCCAGGAGCGTGACGGCGTTGGCGCGCACGTGCTCCGCGACGCCCGGATCGAGGATCATTCGCACGAGCACCTCGTCCAGTTCGCGCCCCAGCACCTCCAGCCGGGCGCGCTCGCGGTAGTACGCCGGCGAGGGCGTCTCCGCGTCCAGGATGCGCGTGACGCGCGCCTGCAGGCGGTCCGGCCGCGGGCCGGAGGCGCCGCTCGCCACGTAGCAGCCGGCGAGCACGGCGAGCAGCGGCAGCGCCAGGAGGCGTGCCGGCCACGGTGCCATTCGGGTGCGCGGGCGGACGAGCTTCACGCGTTCTCTCGCGGTGCGCCGGGGGTGAGCGAGCCCAGTACGCGCGGCCCCGCCGCCCCCGTCGCGGAGGGGAGGTTGGCGGGGATGCCGCGCAGGTGGGCCCAGGCCAGCACGGCGAAGGCCACCGCCTCCTTCGCCTCGGGATCGACGCCCAGCGAGGCACCGTCCACCAGCCGCAGCGGATGGAGCAGGGCGCCGATGCGCGCCACCAGCGTAGGGTTCATCGCCCCGCCGCCGGTGAGGATCACCTCGTCCAGGCCGCGCGGAATGAGCCAGCGGCGGTACGCGTCCGCGATGGTGCGGGCGGTCAGCTCGGTCATCGTGGCGACGAGATCCATCCAGTCCTGGTCTCCCTCGGGCTCCAGCAGCTCCACCAGCCGCGCCACGAACGGGCGCCCGAACTCCTCGCGCCCCGTGCTCTTGGGCGGCTCCGCGGCGAAGTACGGGTGGCGCAGGAGGTCGGCCAGCAGCGGCTCGTCCACCGTGCCGCGCGCGGACAGCCGGCCGTCGCGGTCGAAGGTCAGCTTCCCCCCCGTCGCGATCTCCACCGCCGCGTCGATCAGCGCGTTCCCCGGCCCCGTGTCGAAGGCGAACACCTCCTCCCCTGACCCGCGAGGCGGCACGCGCGTCACGTTGCCGATCCCGCCGATGTTCTGCAGGGCGCGCGCCCGGTTCGGTACCGAGAAGAGAAGCTGGTCCACCCACGGCACCAGCGGCGCCCCCTGCCCCCCGGCCGCGATGTCGCGCGTGCGGAAGTCGGATACCACCGCGATTCCCGTGCGCTCCGCGATCGTCGCGGCGTCGCCGAGCTGGAGCGTGGCGCCGCGGCGTGCGCCCGCCGGCGGCCGGTGCCACACCGTCTGCCCGTGCGAGCCCACCGCAGCGACCCGCGAAAGATCAACGTCCGCCTCGCGGCAAACCCGCACAACCGCCTCCGCCATCCACTCGCCCAGGTCGGCGTGCAGCCCGCAGAGCGCCTCGGCGGTGCCGGCCAGGATGCCGTCGTGGATGGCCGTGCGGCGCGCGTCGTCGTACGGCAGGGTGATGGCCTGGACGACGGTGGCCTTCACGTCGTCGATCCCCTCCCCCGCCACATCCACCAGCGCGGCGTCCACCCCGTCCAGCGAGGTGCCTGACATCAGCCCCACGATCAGCATCGCGCTACCCCCGCCCGGCTGCGCGCACTGCGGCCAGCATCTCGCCGTCGCCGTGCGCCATCGCCTGGAGCACCTGGTAGGCGGTCAGGGTGTCCTCGCGCCCTTCGATGGGAGACTCCCAATCCCACACGACGAGCCCGCGCCGCTGCACCTGCGCGAAGTTGCGCTCCCTGAGCTGCGCGAAGCCCTCCATCAGCTCGCCCGCGCTCGGCTCCGGACCGGGGAACAGGGGGATGGCGCGGTTCATGTGGACGGGGCGCCCATCGCGCAGTTTTTGGAGCAGCTCCGTCCACCAGATCTCGTTGGCGATCACGTCCCGCAGCACCTCGCGCAACACGGCGGAGTCGCCGCCCGCATCGTCCACGGCGAGGCCCAGGGCGCGCGGTGTGATCTCCAGGCGCACCAGGAGCTCCTCCCACTCCACCTCTGAGGGCGGACGCGCGGGAAAGGCGAACGGCGCGAACGTCACCGCGTGCTCTTGAGCACTTCGCCCAGCCGACCGCCCGCGCGCAGCAGGATGCGGGTGGACTCGTCGCGGTCGGTTTCGCACCAGAACATCACCATCGCCGTCTTGACGCTGCCCCCGGCCCGGGCCAGGAGCCCGCGGGCGGCGTCGCGCTCCAGGTCGAGCGTTTCCATGAGGATGCGCTCGCTGCGGTCGCGCAGCTTCTCGTTGGTAGCGCGCAGGTCCACCATCAGGTTGCCGAACACCTTTCCCGTGCGGATCATCGCGCCGGTGGTGAGGGTGTTGAGCACCAGCTTGGTGGCCGTCCCCGCCTTCATGCGCGTGCTCCCCGTCACCACCTCAGGGCCGGGGAGCGGCGCGATCACCACGTCGTACTTCTCCAGCATCCAGTCCGCGGGCGGGGTGCAGAGGAGGAAGCCGGTGCGTGCGCCGCGCTCCTTCGCCCGCGACAGCGCCCCGTGCACGTACGGCGTGGTGCCCGACGCGGCGATGCCGAAGGCGAAGTCGCCCGCGCCGACCTCCATCTCGTCGACGATGCGGGCGCCCTCCTCGCGGCTGTCCTCCGCGCCTTCGATGGCGTTGGTGAGGGCCTCGTACCCACCCGCGATCACCCCGCGCACCAGGCTGGGATCGATGCCGTAGGTGGGGGGCATCTCCGATGCGTCCAGCACGCCCAGGCGCCCGGAGGTCCCGGCGCCGAAGTACACCAGCCGCCCGCCGTTGCGGAAGCAGTCCGCGGCGATCTCCACCGCCTCGGCGATCTGCTCCAGCTGGGTGGCGACGGCGGGGGCGATCTTGTGGTCTTCCTCGTTGATCACCCGGACGATCTCCAGCGCCGAAAGGCGGTCGATCTCCGTGGTGGCGGGGTTGCGCTGCTCGGTGAGGCGCGGGTCCAGCGGGGGTCTCTGGGTCATCGCGTCGAGTGGGAAAGGCGCGGGACCGCCCCGCGCACGCACGCCCCAACGTGGGCGGAGATCGGCCCCGATGCAAGAGCGCAGCCGTCGCGGCGGGTGTTTATCGGGGGCTGGTCTACGGGCGGCGGGGGGTGTAGCATGAAAGGAAGTGCTGAGTGCCAAGTGCTGAGTGCTGAACAGCGGTGCGTGAGTGCGCTTTTCACTTGGCACTTAGGACTTAGCACTTAGGACTTCGCCATACCTTCACCCACACCGTCCCGTCGCATGAACCTCCGCCGCGCCGCACTCGTTCCCGTCCTTCCGCTCCTGGCCCTGGTGATCGGGCGGGGCGGGGCCGCGCCTGCGCATGAAGCCGTCGCGCAGGACACGTCGCGCCTCTTCCCGCCGGCGTGGGAGCACCCGCGCGGGGCCATCGCGCCGGTGCGCTCCACGGCCGGGATGGTGGTGACGACCGACCGCATGGCGAGCGAGGTGGGAGCCGAGATCCTGCGCCGTGGCGGCAACGCGGTCGACGCGGCGGTCGCGACCCACTTCGCGCTCGCCGTCGTCAACCCCGAGGCCGGCAACATCGGCGGGGGAGGGTTCATGGTGGTGAGGATGGCGGACGGGACGACCGCGGCGCTCGACTTCAGGGAGATGGCGCCGGCGCGCGCGACCCGCGACATGTTCCTGGACGCGGCGGGGAACGTCACCAGCAAGTCCACCGAGGGACACCTGGCGGCCGGCGTCCCCGGTTCCGTGGCGGGGATGTGGGAGGCGCACAAGCGCTTCGGGCACCTCCCGTGGGCCGAGCTGGTGGAGCCGGCGGCGAACCTGGCCGAAGGAATCGTGGTGCACCAGCGGCTGGCGCAGTCGTTCTACAACAACCGCAAGGAGCTGGTCAAGAACGCGGAGACGATGCGCATCTTCACCCGCCGCGGCGAGCCGCTGCGCGTGGGCGACCGCCTGGTGCAGTCCGATCTCGCGGAGACGCTGCGGCGTATCGCCCGCAACGGCCGCGACGGCTTCTACACCGGCCGCACTGCCGAGCTGGTGGAGGCGGAGATGCGGCGCGGCGGCGGGCTGATCACGCGCGAGGACATGGGACGCTACCGGGCCATCTGGCGCGAGCCGGTCCGCTTCCGCTACCGCGGCCACGAGGTGATCTCCATGCCGCCCCCCTCCTCCGGCGGCGCCACGATGGCGGCGATGCTCAAGATCCTGGAGGGCTACGACCTTCGGCGGATGAGGTTCATGGGGCCCGAGCACGTGCACCTCTTCGCCGAGGCCGCGCGGCGGGCGTACGCGGACCGCAACGCGTACCTGGCCGACCCGGACTTCGTCCCGCAGCCCACCGCGCGGATGATCTCGGATGCCTACGCCGCCACCCGCCGCGCGACCATCCGCCGCGACCGCGCCACCACCTCCGCCGAGGTCGCGCCCGGCCTCGGTCCGCCCCCCGCCGAGGGGACGGAGACGACGCACTACTCCATCATGGACCAGCGGGGGAACGCGGTGTCGGTCACCACCACCATCAACTCGCCGTACGGCAACCTGGTGACGGTGCCCGGTGCGGGCTTCCTGCTCAACAACGAGATGGACGACTTCACCTCCAAGCCCGGGGTCGCCAACCAGTTCGGGCTGGTGCAGGGTGCCGCGAACGCCATCGCCCCTCGCAAGCGCATGCTCTCGGCGATGACGCCCACCATCGTCCTCGACCCCTCCGGCCGCGTGAAGCTGGTGACGGGGACGCCGGGCGGCTCCACCATCATCACCTCCATCGTCCAGCAGGTCTCCAACGTGGTGGACTTCGGGATGGACGTGGCGACCGCCACCTCCGCCCCGCGCCTCCACCACCAGCACCTCCCCGACTCGCTCCGCTACGAGCGCCGCGGCCTGGACGCGGCCACCGTCACCCGGCTCCGCGCGATGGGGCACGTCGTGGCCGAGCGCCAGGGCTTCCAGGGCGACGTGCAGTCCATCGTCGTCACCAATGGCGCCATGACCGCCGTCGCCGACCCGCGCCGCGGCGGTGCGGCCGTGGGGGTGACGGAGGTGGCGCGGCCGGTGGTGCAGTAGGGGGAAGTAGGCCGGCGGTTGAAACCGCTGCAACAACCGCGGGAAGCCTGCCTTCGCAGGCTCGGAGGCGGCGGGGAACGGGAACGGGCACCGGCGCCGCATTGCCGGGGGATGAATCCCCCGGCTGGAACCACGCGAAGGCGGCTGAAGCCGGCTCGATAGACGGGCATCGGAGCCCCGAGTCCGCGAAGGCGGACTTTGTGCTTTTGTTGCAGCGAGTTTACTCGCCCGGTCCCTCCCCGACCCTTCACCTGCCCGCCCGCTGGCCGAACAGGAGCGCTCCATCCGCAGGGACGGGTGGGGCGCTCGTCATGTTACAGTACAAGCCTTGTACAGAGACGGTGCAACGCATTAAGCTGCAAGCCCGCACGAGTGCCACGGCCCACAGAGGTGTACGTGAAGCAACTGAGAGCGCTGATCCCCTACCTCCGCCGCTACCGCGGGAAGATCGCGTGGGGGATGGTGATGGTGGTGGCGGCCAACGCGCTGAGCGTGCTGAGCCTGGAGTGCGTCAAGTGGGGGATCGATGCGCTCTCGGTCCCCGGAACCACGCGCACGGCCATCTTCCGTTACGCCGCGCTTTCCCTCGGAGTCGCGACGTTGGCCGGCGCGGCGCGCTACGGGATGCGCGAGATCCTCAACGGCGTGTCGCGCTGGGTGGAGCTGGACCTGCGCAACGACTTCTTTGAGCGCCTGCTGCGGCTGGACGCCGGCTTCTACGCCCAGCACCCCACGGGCGACATCATGAGCCGCGCCACCAGCGACATCGCGGCCGTGCGCATGGTGGCCGGGCCGGCGTACATGTATCTCGCCAGCACCGTCGTCTTCGCCCTGTTCGCGCTCACCAGGATGGTGTGGATCGACCCCTGGATGACCGCCACCACCCTGATCCCCATCCTCCTCCTGCCGCCGGTGACCATCTGGTTCGGCAAGGTGATCCACGAGCGGTTCGAGAAGATCCAGGAGCAGCAGGGGCTCCTCTCCACCGTGGCGCAGGAGAACCTTGCGGGGCAGCGCATCGTCAAGGCGTACGGCCAGGAGGAGTACCAGAGCGGGCGCTTCCGCGAAATCTCGCACGAGTACCTCCGGCGCAACGTGGAGCTGGCGCGCACCTCGGGGCTCTTCTACCCGTCGCTGGGACTGCTCGGCGGCCTGGCGATGATGACGGCGCTCTGGGTGGGCGGGCGCGCGATCATGGCGGGCGACATCACCAACGGCGACTTCGTGGTCTTCATCCTCTACCTGGGGATGCTGATCTGGCCGATGATCGCACTCGGGTGGGTGGTGAACCTCTTCCAGCGCGGCGCCGCGTCCATGGGGCGCGTGTCGCGGGTGCTTGACGCCGTCCCCGCCGTCGCCGACGCGCCCGACGCCGCCGCGCCGGAGCGCGTGCGCGGCGAGATCGAGTTCCGCGGCGTCTCGTTCCGCTACCCCGGCACCGAGCGCGACGTCCTGCGCGACGTCAGCTTCCGCGTGCCGCCCGGCTCCACGGTCGCCATCGTGGGCCCCACGGGGAGCGGCAAGAGCACGGTGGTGCAGCTCCTGACGCGAACGTACGATCCCACCGAGGGCGAGGTGAGGCTGGACGGGGTGCCGGTGAGCCTCTGGCCGCTGGAGCGCCTGCGCGCCGAGGTGGCCGTCGTGCCGCAGGACACCTTTCTCTTCTCCACCACCATCGAGGACAACCTGGCGCTCGGGTTCCACGAGCCGGACGCGGAGCGCAGGGGCGCACGGGTACGCGCGGCCGCCGAAGTCGCCCGGCTGCACGACACGGTCGCCGCATTCCCGGCCGGGTACGACACGCTGCTGGGGGAGCGAGGGATCAACCTCTCCGGTGGGCAGAAGCAGCGCGCGGCGCTGGCCCGCGCCATCGCGCGGGAGGCGCGGGTGCTGGTTCTGGACGACGCGCTCTCCGCCGTGGACACGCACACCGAATATGAGATCCTGGAAGGGCTGCGCGGCGTACTTGAGGAGCGCACGTCCATCATCGTCAGCCACCGCGTGACCGCGGTGATGCACGCGGAGCTGATCCTGGTGCTGGACGACGGCCGGGTGGCCGAGCAGGGGACGCACACCGAGCTGCTGCAGCGCGGCGGCGTGTACGCGGCGCTCCAGCGGCGGCAGCTGCTGGCGGAGGATCTGGACGGGGGCGATCTCCTTGCCGCCGCTTCGCGGGAGGCCTAGATTGAGGGTCTACAAACGTTCCACTTCCGGGCAGGCATGAACGATCTCCGGCTTTCCATCCAGGGGGACAAGGAGGCTGCGCGACTGCGCGACGTGCTGGCCCGCGAAGGGTTCCGCATCGTGGAGCCGCCGCGCGCCGGGCCCCCGCACGACCTCGTGCTGGAGTCGGACGACGAGGGCCCCAGTGGCCCCGGGCAGCGCATCGAGGAGCTGGAGCGGCTCGTGCTGGAGCTCCGCAATTTGGACGTGGCCAAGAGCCAGTTCCTCACCAACGTCTCGCACGAGCTGCGCACCCCCCTCACCGCCATCGTCACCTACGGCGAGATCCTGCGTGACGGTCTCCTGGGAGAGCTGAGCACGCGGCAGACGGACGCCATCGAGTCGATGATCGGCGCCTGCCGGCAGCTCCTGGGGATGATCGAGGAGATCCTCACCTACGCCCGCACGAACGCGCAGGCCATTACGCTGCAGACCACCGAGTTCCCCGTGGAGGAGGTGGTGCAGGGCGTGCACGGGATGAACGCGTCGCTCCTGGACCGCAAGCACCTCAACTTCGACGTGCGCGCCGAGCCGGGGCTCCCGCCGGTGCGCGCGGACAAGGACAAGGTGGCGCACGTGCTGGGGAACCTGATCGGCAACGCCATCAAGTTCACGCCGGAGGATGGACATCTCCTGGTGGAGGCCCGCCGCGCCCCCGAGCGCCCGGATTGGGTGGAGATCGCCGTCACCGACACGGGGATCGGCATCGACCCGCAGTTCCACGAGCTGATCTTTCAGGAGTTCGCGCAGGTGGACACCTCCCGCGCGCGCTCGCATCACGGCACGGGGCTGGGGCTGGCGATCGCGCGGCAGTTCGTGCAGCTGCACGGCGGCGACATCCGGGTGCAGAGCGAGCTGGGCCGCGGGAGCCGCTTCTTCTTCACCCTCCCCAGCGCTGAGGCCGAGCCCTCCGGCAATGGCGGCGCGCCGGCGGAGGAAGATCCTTCGTGAAGCTCGCCTCCGTCCTGCTGGTGGAAGACAGCGAGCCGATCCGCACCGCCTTCACCATCCTCCTGGAAGAGACCGGCTACCGCGTGCACTCGGCCGAGGACGGCCACGAAGCCGTCCGCACCGCCACCGAGCACGCCCCTGACCTGGTGCTCCTGGACATGGGCCTTCCCGGGATGGACGGCCTGGACGTCGTCCGCGCCCTCAAGGCCCAGCCCGCCACCGCCGACATCCCGGTGATCGCCCTCACCGGCCGCGACGATGCGGGGAGCCGCCGAGCGTGCATGGAAGCCGGTTGCGCGGAGTACATCCTGAAGCCGATCAACACGCACGCCCTCCTCCGCACCATCGAGCGCCACCTCCGCACGGCGCCGGAGAAGGGGTAGCCCCACCCCCAGCGTCGCTCCGCGACGCATCCCCCTCCCCCATAACTGCCTGGGGGAGGGGGTGTTTGCATGCATCCATGCGAATCGTCCGCATCCTGTAGGGGCGCGATTTATCGCGCCCGTGCCCGCCGCCGCGCAGGTCTTCGCCGCCCTGGCAGGGGTGCGCGATCGCGGAGGACGGAGCCGCGGCGGGCACGGGCAGCCACATGGGGCGGCCCCTACCGGGTTCGGGTGTGCGTGGGCAGTGGTCGAGGCGGGGGCGAGGGTGGGCGCGATGAATCGCGCCCCTACCGGGTTTTGTGCGAAGCGCATACGGCAGTTCTCCCCCTCACCCGCCCTGCGCCCCCGCAGGCGGGGGAGGGGGCCGGGGGGAGGGGGCCCTCCTCACATTCCCGATGGAAACGTATCCGCCGGCTCCCGGTCCTCGCGCGGCTCCAGGTGCAGGGGGCGCAGCGCGGTGGAGCGGTCGATGTAGAGTATGGCATCGTAGCGGTACGGCATCACGGTGGAGACGTAGTTGCCGAAGCGCTCCGCGTGCGGGTTGTAGACCACCCCGATGGCCCGGTGCCCGCGCGGGTCCAGACCGCCCTCCACCTCGTCCAGATCCTCCACCATCACCAGCTTGTCCTCGGCGCCGGCGTCGTGGAAGATGCGCTCCCAGCTCCCTTCGCGCGCCTCGGGCACGGGCATGCGCTGCATGGGCGCGCCCCACTGCTGCCCCGCGATCACGGAGCCGGCGTAGGACGAGAAGCCGGCGATCACGACCTGTTCGCCCCACCGCTCGCGCGCGAGCTGCCCCACGTTGACCATTCCGGCACGCGCCATGTCCGTCGCGCGGGCGTCGCCCACGTGCGTGTTGTGCTCCCAGACGATCGCCTTCGAGCCGGGGCCGTGGTGCTCCAGCAGGCGCTCCAGCGTCTCGATCATGTGGGTGTCGCGCACGTTCCACGACGCCGAGCCGCCGCGCACCATCGTGCGGTAGTAGCGCTCCGCGTTCAGGGCGACCAGCGCGTTCTGCTCGGCGTTGAAGAAGGCCTCGCGCCCCTCCTCCTCGTAGTCCGGCCCCTTTGCCCGCATCTCCCCGAGGATCTGCACCACCTCGTCCTCGCAGTCGGTGGGGACGAGGGCGGTCGCCATCGCGTACTCCTGCACGTCCTGCTCGTACGGGTCGAAGCAGCCGTACGAGCCGCGCGCCCGGGCCGCGAGCTGCGGGTCCACCTTTTCGAGGTAGCGCGTAACGACGTCCATCGAGTCCCACAGCGAGTACACGTCCAGCCCGTAGAAGCCGACGCGCCGCTCCTCGGCGACACTGGCGTTGTGGGAGCGCATCCATTCCGCCAGCGCGACTACCTCCTCGTTCGCCCACATCCAGGTGGGCCAGCGGGAGAAGGCATGCAGCACCTCGCGCGCGGTCGTGCCGCCGGCGGGGAGCCCCTTGGCGTAGCGGTTGACCAGGTAGCAGTCCGGCCAGTCGCCCTCCACGGCGATGAAGTGGAAGCCCTTCTCCTCCACCAGGCGCCGGCTGATGCGGTGGCGCCAGGTGTAGAACTCCGAGGTGCCGTGCGACGCCTCGCCCAGCAGCACGACGCGCGCGTCGCCGATGCGCTCCATCAGCGGGTCCAGATCCGCATCGTCTCGGAGCGGCCGGGCGTGGCGCCCCACCGCGTCGACCAGAGCCTGCGTGGACATTCGTTCTCCCCCGGGTTCGTGTCGCTGAAAAACGGGGCGTGGGTGCGCAGGTTCTACGCCCGGAGCCGCACAGCGATTCCTTCGTCCCCGCGCAGCTCCACGGCCCCGCTCACCGCCCTCCCATCCGCGTCCGGGTGCGTGGAGACGGCGATCTCGCCCGACCAGGCGCCCGCGAGGCGCGCGGGTGACGGGCCCAGGTTGAGCGCCACTAGGAACCGCGCGTCATCGCCCGAACGGACGTAGGCCAGCACGTCGCCTTCCGCATCCACCGGCGTCCAGCCGCCCAGCGAGAGCGCGGGCTCGGCGCGGCGCAGCGCAATCAGGCGGCGGTGGAGGGAGAGGAGCGATGCCGGATCGTCGCGCTGGGCCTCGACGTTGGTCCGCGCGAAGTCGCCCAGCGGCAGCCACGGCTCGCCCGTCGTGAAGCCGGCGCCTGGCGATGCGTCCCATTGCATGGGCGTGCGCTCGGGGTCGCGGCCGAGGCCCTGGCCGGGGAGGTTCTTCTCCCACGGATCCTGCACCCGCTCGGGCGGAATGGGCACGTCGCGCATCCCGATCTCGTCGCCGTAGTACAGCGTGGGTGTGCCGCGCAGGGTCAGGAGGAGCATCGCCGCGACGCGTGCCTGCGCCGGGCCCACGCGGCTGGCGATGCGGTGGCGGTCGTGATTGCCGAGGACCCAGTTGGGCCACGCGCCGGACGGAAGGAGCGCCTCGTAGCGCCGTATGGCCGCGTCGATGGTGCGCGCGTCCCACGGCAGCTTGATGAGCTGGAAGTTGTAAGGGAAGTGGCAGCCGCCGCCGTCGCGCCCGTAGTACGGCATCAGCCGCTCGATGGCATTGTAGATCTCGCCGATCAGCACGCGCCCGGGATACGCGTCGGTCACGCGGCGCATGCGGGCGATCACGTCGTGCACCTCCGGCCGGTCGCCGGAGAGGATGCGGAGGTAGGCGTCGTACGGGTCGTCCTCGCCGGGCCGGTAGTCCGGGTTGGGCGGGTCGTCGCGGAGCGCCTCGTCCTTGATCACCTTTTGCACCGCGTCCACGCGCACGCCGTCCACGCCGCGCTCCATCCAGAAGCGGATCACCTCCAGCATCTCCGCCTCCACCAGCGGGTTGCGCCAGTTGAGGTCCGGCTGCTCGCGAAGGAAGGAGTGCAGGTAGTACTGCCCCGTAGCCTCGTCCAGCGTCCAGGCGCTCCCGCCGAACGCGCTCTGCCAGTTGTTGGGCACCCCGCCGCCGGGCGCCGGATCGCGCCAGATGTACCAGTCGCGCCTGGGATCGTCGCGGGAGCGGCGCGACTCCACGAACCACGGGTGCTGGTCGGAGGTGTGGTTGGGGATGTAGTCGAGGATCACGCGCAGCCCGCGCGCGTGCGCCGCCGCCACCAGCGCGTCGAAGTCGTCCAGCGTCCCGAAACGGGGATCGACGCCGCGGTGGTCCGTCACGTCGTACCCGAAGTCCACCATCGGCGACGGGTAAAAGGGCGAGATCCACGTCGCGTCCACCCCGAGCCACGTCAGGTAGTCGAGCCGCGCCTGGATTCCCGCCAAGTCTCCCACCCCGTCGCCGTCGGTGTCCTGATACGAGCGCGGGTAGATCTGGTAGATGACGCCGCGCTTCCACCACGGATGCTCGCCGCTCCCCTGCACCCCCGTCCCCGCGGATTCTTGCGGATCGCCGCCGGCTCGCATCTGTCCACCCTCCACGTCGCCCTCCCGTCCCGTGTGAGGCCGGGAGCGGGGGCAACCCGCGTGCCGCGCGCGAACGATTAGGGATGCGGACCAGCGGGCAGAAACCGCCGGCCACAGTCGTTGTAGGCTAGCCGCCATCCCCTGCAACCCCGTCCCCCGGTGACCCGTGCAACCTCTCACGCGTCCACACCGTAGACCCCGATGCCCCCCGGCCCGCACACGCGGGAACGGATCGCGGCACGGGGTTTATCTCCAGTCCACGGCGCGGTATGCGCCTGCACGGGATGCGCAGAGGGATGTGGGATGCGTGACTTGATCTTTGGAGTGATGGTCGGGCTGGCGCTGCTCTCGTCGGTCGTCGTCCTCTTCGACTACGTGCCGCGCGCCTGGAGCGGACTCCGCAGGCGGCGGGCGAGCCGGGGCGGCGCGTGGGGCGTGGTGCTGGACCGCGAGGGCGGCGTGCTCGGCACCTACCTCGACCCCTTTGGGCACCCCTGGCGCTCGCCGCGCATCCACGGCGCGGGCTCGCCGTGGGTCAGCGCCCCGGCGCACGAGAAGGCGTGGGCGTGGGAAGGCTTCGGCGCCACCGAGGAGGAAGCCCGCCTCGCCGCCAACCGCCTGCGCCGCCGGCACCTGCAGCTCCTGGGGCTGATCGACGTGCCGGACGAGGGCGAGGAGGGCGGCTCCTTTCTGCTCCCCGCACCCTTTGCCCCGCCGCTGGACTGACGATGCCGCACCTGGTGTTGATGGGAGATTCGGTGTTCGACAACGCCGCCTACGTGCGCGGCGGGCCGGACGTGGTGCGGCAGGCGCGCGACCGGCTGGGTCCCGACGGCTGGCAGGCGACCCTCGTGGCGGTTGACGGCGCGGTTACGGAGGGCGTTCGCCGACAGATCGCCCGCATCCCGCCCGACGCCACGCACCTGGTGGTCAGCGCCGGCGGCAACGACGCGCTCGGCAGCGTGGACGTGCTCTACCGCGGCGCCCGCACCGTCGGCGCTGGCCTGGCGATGCTGGGCGACGTCGTGGCTCCCTTCGAGGCCCGCTACCGCACCATGCTCGGCGAGGTGCTCGCGCGCGGCCTGCCGACCGCGGTGTGCACCGTCTACAACCCGGTCTTCCCGGACCCGGAAGAGCGCCGCTACGCCGCCCTCGGCCTCACCATCTTCAACGACGCCATCCTGCGCGTCGCCGTGGAAGCGGGCGTCCCCGTCCTCGAGCTCCGCTCCATCTGCGCCTCCGACGAGGACTTCGCCAACCCCATCGAGCCCTCCGTCATCGGCGGCGAGAAGATGGTATCCGCCATCGCCACGCTGCTCGCGGAGCACGACTTCACCCGCAAGCGCACCGCGATCTTCGGCTGAACGCGGGCGGGCTTGCTCTTTGCGCCAGTGGCGGTGCGTCAACCGTGATCCCTCGAACCGAGCGGCCGATGAATACTCGCAAGCTTTATCGCCTCGCACTCCTCGCGGCCATCGCTTTCCTTCCCGGCTGCCTGGTCTTCACCTGCGGCGGCTGATCGTCGCGCCTCGGTGAAGCGCAAAGAGGCCGGTGCGAGCGTTGGCTCGCACCGGCCTCTTCGTTCCGCGCCGCATCACTCTTCCGTCTCTTGCTCCTCGACGTCCTCCCCCGCCTCGCCTGTGGCATCTGGAAAGAGCAGTGAGGCGAGCGTCTCCATCAACTCGTCGCGGCCGGTCCCCTTGGTGGCGGAGAAGAGGATCACCTGGTCCGCGTCCACGCCAAGCGTCTGGATCGCCTTGGGGATCAGCTTTCCCTTTTCGCGGCTGTTGAGCTTGTCGACTTTGGTGAGCACGAACAGCACGGGAATGCCGAGCTCCGCCAGGTAGTCGACGGAGCGCACATCGTCCTCGCTGGGCCCATTGCGCACATCCACCAGCTGCACGACCCCGCGCAGATCCGGATTGTGGGTGAGGAACGAGTGGATCAGCGGCCTCCACTTCTCGCGCAGTCCCTGCGGAACCTTGGCGTATCCGTAGCCTGGCAGGTCCACGAGCACGAATTCGCCCAGGTCCGCACGCACCTGGTAGAAGTTGATCTCCTGCGTCTTGCCGGGCTCTGCCGACACGCGCGCGATCGCCGTCCGCGTTCTCCCCAGCAGCCGGTTGATCAGCGACGACTTGCCGACATTAGACCGACCCGCGAACGCCACCTGCAGCGCGCCCACCGCAACCTCAGGCGGTGCCTGCCCGATTTGCCCGATGGCGCCTGCGAACTCCACTGACAAAATTCTCATTGCACTCGATTCCAGGTTTGGCCCTGCGAACGCACAGGAGTGTCGCGTACCGCAAGACGCGCGCAAGGCGTAGGGGCGTCCGGGGCGCAGAGGGCGGTGCGGAGTCGGGCACGGGCGGCCACGCGGGGCCGCCCCTACGGGATTGGTTCGCGAGGCCGAGGGTCAGGGTAGCGGTAAGGGTGGGCAGACACGCAGGTCTGCCCCTACCGGTTCTGCGTGCGAGAAGCGGGGTGCGGAGCCGCGCCGGGCCACGGGCGTGATGAATCACGCCCCTACCAGGTCCGCGCCGTCCGCAGAGATCAACGCATACGCCCCTCTCCCAGCGGTTTGGGAGAGGGGCAGCGAGGAACGAGCCGGGAGAGGGCCTTTCGCCCCTCCCCCAGGTTGTTTTGGGGGAGGGGCCGCGAGGAACGAGCGGGGGAGGGGGCCCGCGCCCCTACGCCTCCTTCTTCCTTCGCGGCTCCGCGGACAAAATCAGCAGCGGCGGCACGCTGTCCGTCACGCACTCGGGGGTGACGACGACCTCGCGCACGTCCTGCCGCGAGGGGATGTCGAACATGATGTCGCGCATCAGGTTCTCGATCACGGCGCGCAGGCCGCGGGCGCCGGTGCCTCGCTCGATCGCCTGCTTGGCGATGGCGCGGATAGCGCCGGGGTCGAAGGTGATCCCCACGCCGTCCATCTGGAACACCTTCTGGTACTGCTTCACCAGGGCGTTCTTGGGCTCGGTGAGGATGCGCACCAGGGCGCCCTCGTCCAGGTTGTCCAGCGTCACGGACACGGGCAGGCGGCCCACCAGCTCCGGGATCAGGCCGAAGCGCAGCAGGTCCTCGGGCTCCACCTCGTCGAACAGGTTACTGGCGCCGATCCGCTTCACGTCGTCCACGCCGCCGAAGCCGATCTGCCGCTTCCCCGTGCGCGCCTCGATGATCTTTTCGAGGCCGTCGAACGCGCCGCCGCAGATGAAGAGGATGTGGCGCGTGTTGATCTGGATGTACTCCTGCTGCGGATGCTTGCGCCCCCCCTGCGGCGGCACCGAAGCCGTCGTGCCCTCCAGGATCTTGAGGAGCGCCTGCTGCACCCCCTCGCCAGACACGTCGCGCGTGATCGACGGGTTCTCGCTCTTGCGGGCGATCTTGTCGATCTCGTCGATGTAGATGATGCCGCGCTCGCACTCCGCCACGTTGAAGTCCGCGGCCTGGAGGAGGCGCACCAGGATGTTCTCCACGTCCTCGCCCACGTACCCCGCCTCGGTGAGCGTGGTGGCGTCGACGATGGTGAAGGGGACGTGGAGCACGCGCGCCAGCGTCTGCGCCAGCAGCGTCTTGCCCACGCCCGTGGAGCCGATGAGGAGGATGTTGGACTTGTCCAGCTCCACCTCGTCCATCACCCCGTGGTGGTTGACGCGCTTGTAGTGGTTGTAGACGGAAACGGCCAGCGCCTTCTTCGCGCGCTCCTGCCCGATCACGTACTGGTCCAGCACCTCCTTGATCTCCAGCGGCGTGGGGACCGGGGTGGCCGCGCTGGTGGCCTCCTTGATCTCCTCCTCGGCCAGGATCTCGTTGCACAGCGAGATGCACTCGTTGCAGATGTAGACCGAAGGCCCGGAGATGAAGCGCTTTACCGAGTCTTTGGACTTGCCGCAGAATGAACAGCGGAGGTGCTTGTCGCTAGGCATGGTGGCCGGGGAACGCGGGGGTTCAAAAATTCCATATGGCCCCCGCCGCCGGTCAGGGCGGCGGGGGCGAGAGACCGCGGGTGTGGATCAGACGCCTGCCGTCTCCGCGTGCACCGGCGGATCAATCACCTCGGTCGCGTGCGCGATCACGTGGTCGATCAGCCCGTACGCCAGCGCCTCCTCGGGCGACATGAAGCGGTCGCGGTCCAGGTCCTCGGCGATGCGCTCCACCGTCTGGCCCGTGTTCTCGGCGTAGATCTGGTTCATCCGCTCGCGCACGAAGAGGATCTCGCGCGCCTGGATCTCGATGTCCGCCGCCGTCCCCTGGCTTCCGCCCGAGGGCTGGTGCAGCATGATCCGCGAGTTGGGGAGGGAGTAGCGCTTCCCCTTGGTGCCCGCCGCCAGGAGGAACGACCCCATGCTCGCCGCCAGCCCCATGCAGTAGGTGTTCACGTCGCACGACATGAACTTCATCGTGTCGTAGATCGCCAGTCCCGCGTACACCGAGCCACCCGGCGAGTTGATGTAGACGTGGATGTCCTTTTCCGGGTTGTCCGCCTGGAGAAAAAGGAGCTGCGCGATGATGATGTTCGCGACGTCGTCGTTGATCCCGCTCCCCAGGAAGACGATGCGGTCCATCAGCAGGCGGGAAAAGATGTCGTAGCTCCTTTCACCCCTGCTGGAGCGTTCGATCACGTACGGCGGATAGATGGCCATGACCCTTTAAGCGCTGATGAAAGTACGGTGGGTTGCTGCGGAGCCGCCCCGTGAGGCGGCCCCTGCGTGCGCCCGCCGCTTCAGGCGACGGTGTTCTGCGAGCGGAGGTACTCGAACACCTTGTCCTCGGTGATCTCGCTCTCCAGCGCCTGGATCTGGCCGCCCTTCTCCAGCTGGATGTAAGCGTCGCTGGGCGAGATGCCGTGTTCCTCGGCCAGCTTCTCCACCCGGGCGTCCACCTCGTCGGAGGTGGCGCGCAGCCCCTCGCGGTCGGCCAGGTGCTCCACCACCAGCATCCGCTTGAGAGCGGCCTCGGCCTGCGGGCGCATCATCAGCCGCATCTGCGAGAAGCGTTCCTCCTGTTCGGGGGTCCGCTTGGGCATCTTCTTGGGGTCCTGCTGCGCCTCGCCCGTCATGAAGCCCAGGTAGCGGTCCACCATCGAGGGGGGAACCTCGAAGGAGTTCGCCGCCAGCACGCGCTCCACCAGCGCCGCCCGCATCTCCGCTTCGGCGTTCCGCTGCTTCTCCGCCGTCAGATCGGCGCGGATGCGCTCGCGCAGCGCGTCCACCGACTCGAACTCGCCCAGCGACTGCGCGAAGGCGTCGTCCATGGCGGGAAGGTCGCGGCGGCGCAGCTCGAGCAGGGCGATGCGCAGGCGCTGCTCGCGGCCGCGCAGCTCCTCGTCTGGGAAGTCGGCGGGGTAGCGCACGGTGAACTCGCCGTCGGCGCCGGGCGCCAGGGAGCGGATGGCGTCCTCGATGTCGGGGATCGCCTGCCCCTCGCCCAGGGTGAAGCGGAAGGGGCGAGTGCCCGCGTCCTCACTTTCCGGATCGGCATCCAGATCGGTGATCTCCACCGTCACCTCGTCGCCCTGGTCCGCCACGCCCTCTTCCAGCACGCGCACGGTGCCGCGCTCGGCGCGGATGCGCTCGATCACGCCCTCCACGTCCGCGTCGGTGACCTCGGCGGGGGGGCGCTGCACGGTGAAGCCGGCGGTGTTGGTGATCTGGATGGCGGGCTGCACCTCGAAGTGGACCTCGAAGGTCAGGTCCTCGCCCGGGTGGTAGTGGACGTTCTCCACCACGCCCTGGGTGATGGGCTGGAAGTCGCCGTTCTCCAGGACCTCCTTGTAGCTCTCCTGGATCACCCGGTCCACCGTCTCCTGCTCGATGGCGGGCCCGAACTGCTTCTCCACCAGCGACGCGGGGATGCTCCCCTTGCGGAAGCCGGGCAGGCGCACGTTGCGCGAGAGCTGCGACGCCACGCTCTGGCGGATGCGCTTGACGCGTTCCCGCGGCACGGTCACCGCCAGGCGGCGGCTCCACGACTCGGGCTGCTGGACGTCGATGCGAAGGTCGGGCGAAGTAGTCTCTGCGGCCATTCCGTGCTTTTATCCGGCAAACGGTTGAATACGGCGACGATGGAAAAAACTGGAAACGCGTGTTGTGCAGGATGCCCGCTGAGGGACTTGAACCCCCACGCCTTGCGGCGGCAGCTCCTAAGGCTGCTGTGTCTGCCGATTCCACCAAGCGGGCCCGCTCCGGCGCGACAAGATAACCTCCCCCCCTCCCCAATCTCAACCTTTCGGGTATCACGGCTCCGCGGGAACAGCAATCTCACGCGGAGACGCGGAGACGCGGAGACGCAGA
>DASVTZ010000202.1 GCA_036387335.1 Longimicrobium sp. | reverse complement strand
ACCGTCACCTCGCCGCGCCTTCCGCAGCCGCTGACCTACAAGCTCGTCTACAACCGCGCCACCTGAGCGTTTTTCGGGTGACGACGTGCGGGGCCGGCCGGGAGCGATTCCGGCCGGCCCCGCTCTTCGTCATGGTTCTACAGAAGGCCTCACGCGGAGGCGCGGAGACGCAGAGAGAACTTCGCGCCCTCTCCTCTGCGTCTCCGCGCCTCCGCGTGAGATTGCAGTTTAGGACGGCGGCGTGATCTCGGCTTTGCGGTCCGGGTGGATGGGCTCGCCGTTCGTGAGCCCCGCAGGCAGCAGCGACGGAACGATGCCGGGCGCGGACTCCCACGCATCGAAGACCTCGGCGTAGCGCAGCCCGAACGGCGCGCCCGCCGTGCGAAGCCGCTCCTCGATCCACGCCCGCTCGCCGAAGCCTATTCGCTTGAGGTAGAACTCGCCCAGCGCGAATATCCCTTCCAGGTACGGCTCCACGTCCACGGCGACGGCGGGGAGGACTGAGTGCGCGCCGCGGTAGGTGAAGACGGGCGCGGCGGCGCGGTGCGGCGTGCGCGGCGCCACCACCTTGGCGATCCGCGCCAGCGTCACGGCGTCGCGAAAGATGCGGCCGGTGGCCTGGTGATCCGGGTGGCGCATCCCGCGCGCCCACGCGTCGCCCCAGGTGAGGACGCCGTCCGGGCGTATCTCGGTGATCAGCTCGGCCACGCGCCGCGCGACCTCCGGCGTCGATTCCACACCGCAGTCGGGAAGGTCCAGGAAGCGCGTCTCGCACCCCAGGATCTCGCCGGCCTGGCGCCCGTGCTCCTCGCGGATCACCGCCACGCGGTCCTGCGCGATGCCGCCGAACGCCTGCGTCATCTCGCCGCGCGTCAGCCACACCAGCACCACGCGGTCGCCGCGCGCGCGCTGGGCCAGAATCGTCCCCGCCGCGCCCACCTCGTCATCCGGGTGCGCCAGCCCCACCAGCAGCGTCCGTTGCCCCATCCGCCCCTGCGCTCCTTCTTCCGTGTCATCGTCTCCGCGAGCCGCACAATCTCGCACCCGCCCCGCGCCCCGGCAAAGCCCGCGCCGGCCCAATGTCTCGACGTGACGCAGCGGATTGAGGGCGTCGCGTCAGTCGCGCGCGTGTGTGCGGACGATCTCTTCCGGGAGAGCGTCGCGCGGCTTCCTGATCTCGAGGTGCACGATGTCGCCGTCGTCGAGAAAGAGCTGCAGAGAGGTTTTCTTGCCGCTCTTGGGCAGGGCCGATGCGCGGACGATGGTCCGGCCGGTGAGCCGCTCCAGCTCTTGAAGCACCGCGAGGTCGCGAATCGCGTATGCCTCGCTGAGCTTGTAGCGCAGCTCGAAGACCGACTCCGGTGCTAGCGAAGCGACCTTGCCGCGCTGGGGAAGCAGCTGTACGGACACCGTCGAGAGCTGCCCGAGATCGACGAAGTAGTCCCCGCCATCCCGCGGGAGCTGGAGAATCGGAAAGTAGCCGATGCGCTGGCCGTTCATGACGCCGGGGTGCCGCTTCGCGGCGAGCTCCGCGAACGGGAGAAGGGGCGCAACGACGGCGAACGGGTCGAGAGAGGGGTCGCCCTCCGCCGCCGCGACTGCCTCCTCCTCCGGCCGGCCCTCGGCCATGAGCTCCCGGACGCGCTCGTTGAAGTCCTTCTCCAGGTCGCAGTCGTGACTCACGACCAGCACCGGACTGAAGCGAACGGACGCTGATAGATCCGGTGACAGGGTGCGCAGGTCTCCTTCCCACAGCGCGAGCCGCTGCACGTCCCCTAGCCGTCCCGGTCCCCGGCGCGGGCCGCTCAGATCGCGCTCGTCGGGCGGCAGGAGCACCACGGAAGGTGCGACGATGATGTCGCCCTGGCGGAGCGTGGGATGCGGGACTGCTTCGTACGCGGTCACGGCTATGCGCGGGGCCGGGTACGGCGGAACTCCGGCACACGCGCGTCTCGGGCTCCCAGCCGGATGCGGGCCTCACGGGTCACCGCCGACTCCGTCGCGAATTCTGGCAGTACCCGCCGGGCGTGTGCATCAGCCCCGCGAACGGCAAGCTCCCCAGATACGAGCGCGTCTTGCAGGCCAGAGAACGCCCCGGGCTCCGCCTTCTCCCGCAGAAGCTCCGTAAGCCGCTCCTCCACCTCGCGCAGTCGGGCCGCCATACGCCGGACCTGCTCCGTTGCGATGAGGGTTACGTCGTCGCCGCGGTTCGGGCCGAACGTGATCTGCTCACCGCGGTACGTGGCGCGCTTCACCAGTTCGGAGAGCTGCTCTCGGACATCCTTCATCGCCATGCCCATAATGCCTCCATTGCGCGTGTGCATACCGCTGTTACAAACATACATACCCGCGCGATGCGGGCAAGGGTGTTTACCTGCAACTTTCGTAATGCGAATCGTGTCGATCATCCGGACAATGTCTCACCCGCGCGCATTCGACGTACCCGGCGCCCGGCCCAATGCATGCACGGGCAATCATCTATGAGCACGCACGTCAACCAGCATCTGCACGCGACGATGAGCGATCCGCTTGAGCCTCGAGTCGATCGGTCTGCATTCTCCGCGGGCTCCTCTTTCGACGATGAAGATGAGCGGGCGTACTGGCACGCGCGCACTCCCGCCGAACGCCTCCGCCACATGGAATTTCTACGGCGGATCAACTACGGGTCCCGAGCTACCGAAAAGATGGAAAAAGTCCTTGAGGTGGTTCGGGTGACGTGGCGATAGTTTACTGCTAATCCCGGTGCTGAGCCGTTGTGGACAGCGGGGCGCGCCGGCGCTACTCATTCCCGCGTTCCTGACCCGATTCCCTCACCAGACCCGATGATGCCCGACGACTCTCTCGCGGTACTCTCCGCCGCCGAAACCGCGCGGCGGGTGCGCGCGGGGGAGGTGTCACCCGTGGAGGTGCTGGATGCGTGCCTGGCGCGCGTGGAACGGTTCAACCCCGAGCTCAACGCGGTGGTGACGCTCAACCCGCGGGCTCGCGAGGAGGCGCAGGCGCTGGAGGCGCGCATCGCGCGGGGCGAGGACCCTGGGCCCCTGGCGGGGGTGACGGTCGGGATCAAGGACGTCACCGAGGTCGCGGGGGTGCGCACCACCTATGGCTCGCCCCTCTTCGCCGACCACGTGCCCGAGCACGACGCCCAGGTGGTGGAGCGGCTGCGCGCGGCCGGGGCGATCATCGTGGGGAAGACGAACACCCCCGAGTTCGCGGCCGGCGGCAACACCTTCAACCCCGTCTTCGGCCGCACGCGCAATCCGTGGAACCCGGAGCGCAGCGCAGGCGGCTCCACCGGCGGCGGCGCCGTGGGGCTGGCGACGGGGATGTTCGCGCTGGCGCAGGGGACAGACCTGGGCGGCTCGCTGCGCATCCCCGCGTCGTTCTGCGGGGTGGTGGGGCTGCGGCCGTCGGTTGGGCTGGTGCCCACCTGGCCGCAGGATTTCATGTGGGACACGATGCAGGTGACCGGCGTCATGGGCCGCGGCGCGGAGGACGTGGCGCTGGGGCTCCAGGCCGTCGCCGGCGCGAGCGACCGCGCGCCGCTGGCCCAGCCCGTCGAAAGCCGCGACTTCGCCGCCGCGGTGCGCGGGGCGGATGCGCGCGGGCTGCGTGTGGCCTACTGCCGCGACATTGCCGGGATCGGCATCGACGCGGGGGTGGAGCGCGTGTGCCGCGAGGGGGGGCTGTCGCTGCGCCAAGCGGGCGCCACGGTGGACGAGATCGAGCTTGACCTGTCGTACGGGCGCGAGGCGTTCCTGGCGCTGCGCGGCCTCTGGTTCGTATCCCAGCTCCACCCGCACCTGGACAAGCTGGAGCACTTCGGCCCCAACGTGGCCAACAACGTGCGCGCCGGGCTGGCCACCTCGGTGGAGGCGCTGGGCGCGGCCGAGGGCGCGCGGCGGCGCATCTGGGAGCAGTTCCGGGCTTTCTTCCGCGAATACGACCTCCTGCTGACCCCCACGATGGCCGTGCCGCCGTTCTCGATCGAGGAAAACTTCCCGCGCACGGTGGGCGGGCGGGAGATGGCGACGTACGTGGACTGGATCGCGCCGACCTTCGTCCTCAGCCTCACCGGGCTCCCGGTTGCGTCGGTGCCGGCGGGGCTCGATGCGGAGGGGATGCCGGTCGGGCTGCAGATCGTCGCGCCGCCGCGTGGTGAGGAGCGGGCGCTGGCGGCGGCATCGGTAGTGCAACGGCTCTGTCCGGTCGGGATGCCGCCCCGCTTTCTCACTCCGGAGCCACGATGAACGACGAGGGATCGGACCCGCATTCCATCTTCACCGGCTCGCAGGCGACCGCCAACCTGGTCGGCTGGATCGACGGCGTGCTGATGGAGCTCCGCGAGGGGCGCATCAACCACGCGCGCGCCGCGCTGGAGGGGGAGACGTGGCGCACCGCGCGCGTGGACGGCGGCATCCCGCGTCCCATTTTGGAGCAGGCGCGCGAAAGCCTCTCGAACGCCGCGGAGGCGCTTGCGATGGAGGCGGTGGCGGAGGCGGAGGCGGCGCTGCTGCAGGCGCGATCGCGGTTCATGCCGGGGGCGTGAAGGGGGCCCTCACCCCCGGCTCGTTACACTCGCCTGCCCCCTCTCCCGATAACAGGAGAGGGCTCCGCCCTCTGTTCTCGGGAGAGGGGGCGGGACCTCGGCGCATCGGCGGGCGGCGGTGCCGGGTCGGGCACGGGCGGCCACGTGGGGCCGCCCCTACAAACGTCGGGGTGCGAGGCAAGGGTTTGGTGCGCGGGCGAGGGAGGGCAGACACGCAGGTCTGCCCCTACGGGTGGCGGTGCGAAATGCGGGCGGTGGAGCGGCGCCGGGCACGGGCGCGATGACTCGCGCCCCTACGGGATCCG
>DASVTZ010000201.1 GCA_036387335.1 Longimicrobium sp. | reverse complement strand
GGGGCGGTGCAGCCCGTGGCACGGGCGCGATGAATCGCGCCCCTACAAGGCATCCGCGCAGGACGCGGTGTTCTCCCCCTCTCCCGCCCTGCGCCCCCGCTGGCGGGGGAGGGGGTCGGGGGGAGGGGGCCCCCATTTCTTGACCCCGCCCCCACCCCCCGCTATACTCCCCACACACACCCCCCGCGATACCACCCCCGGCCCGGTAATGCTCCCAACCCAGAGCCACGACACGGCCGAAGGCGCCGCCGACATGGCTGCGCTGGAGCGGGTGGTGCTGTTCGTCGCCGGGGGGCACCGGTTCGGGGTGGGGATCGAGTGCATCCGCGAAGTGATTCCGGCGCGGGCGTACACCCCGCTCCCCGGGAGCGGCGAGCACGTCTGCGGGCTGATCAACCTCCGCGGGCGCATCGTCACCGTCATCGATCTCGGCGCCCGCCTCCGCCTCCCGCCTTCGTCGGCCGTTCCGGACCACAGCATCGTGATCGTGGAGCACCACGACCGCCTGGTGGGGATGGCGGTGGAGGAGGTCGCCCGCATCGTGGAAGTCGCCCCAGAGACGCTGACGTCCTCGGCCGAGGTCCTGCGCTCCCTTCGCATCGACCGCGCGTACCTGCGCGGGGTGGGCGAGGTGGACGACGAGATCTTCGTGGCCGTGGACCCCGGCGAGATCTTTTCAAGCATCCTGACCTGACCCCAACCCAACCCACCGGAGGATTGATGAGCCAGACGGTCCTCATCTGCGACGACGCCATCTTCATGCGCACGATGATCGGGGACATCCTCACCCAGGCCGGCTTCCAGATCGTTGGGGAAGCCGAGACCGGCGTGCAGGCGGTGGAGAAGTACCGCCAGTTCAAGCCGGATCTGGTGACGATGGACATCGTGATGCCGGACATGGGAGGGATCGACGCCGTCCGCGAGATCGTAAAGGAAGATCCGGCGGCCAAGATCCTGATGTGCAGCGCGATGGGGCAGCAGGCGCTCGTCATCGAGGCCATCCAGGCCGGCGCGCGCGACTTCGTGGTGAAGCCGTTCCAGCCGTCGCGGGTGCTGGAGGCGGTGCAGCGGGTGCTGGGATGACTGCAAGTGCTAAGTGCTAAGTCCTAAGTGCTCGCTGAACAGCGTGGTGCCGTCCGGGCACTGCAAGCCACTTAGCACTTAGCACTTAGGACTCAGGACTTTCCGCCCATGGAACTTTCCCAGTACGGCGAGCTCTTCCTCAGCGAATCGCGCGAGCACATCTCCGCGATCAACCACCTTCTTCTCGCCCTGGAGCAGAATCCGGAGGGCGGGGAGCCGGTGGAGGGGATGTTCAGGGCGGTGCACACCATCAAGGGGATGTCGGCGACGATGGGGTACCGCGCCGTCGCCGACCTGGCCCACGAGATGGAGAACTTGATGGACAGCGTCCGCCAGGGGCGCGTCTCGCCGGGGCCCGAGATGGTGGACCTCCTCTTCGCCGCCGCCGACGCGCTGGAGAGGGCGGTGGAGCTGGCCGTGGAGGAGGGCGACGGGGAGCAGCCGGAGATGGCCACGCTCCTCGCACGCCTGCGCGCCGCCGCGGGCGATGACCGCCGCGCGCCCGTGGAGGGGCCGGCGCCGGAGGGCGGGCCGCCGGAGCACGTGGAGGGGGCGCTGGTCGTGCGGCTGCGCGTGGCGCCGGACTCCATGCTGCCGGGGGTGAGGGCCTTCCTGGCGCTGCGCAGGGCGCGCGAGCTGGGCGAGACCTTTGCGCTGCATCCGCCCGAGGCGGCGCTGATGGAGGAGGGGTTCGACGGCGCGCTCTTCTTCCTTCTGCGCACCGAGCTGAGCCCGGACGAGGTGCGCGCCGCGGTGCTGGCGGTGGGGGAGATCGCGGACGCGCAGGTGCACGAGGACCGGCGTGGGACGGCGGCGCCCTCGCTTCCCGAAGCGGAGAGCGCGGCGGGGGCGGCGGCCAAGGTCCGCAACATCCGCGTGGACCTGCGCCGGCTGGACGCGCTCATGAACGGCGTCGGCGAGCTGGTGATCGTGCGCGACCGGCTGCGCACCCTGGCTCGCGACGCCGATCCGGAGCTCCTGGAGGCGGTGGACCAGGCGTCGCGCCTGGTGGGGGAGCTGCAGGGCGAGATCATGCGCGCCCGCCTCGCTCCCGTGGGCCAGGTGTTCGACCGCTTCCCGCGCCTGGTGCGCGACGCGGCGAGGTCGCTGGGGAAAAAGGTGGAGTTCGTGATGGAGGGGGAGGGGATCGAGCTCGACCGCTCCATGCTCGACGAGATCGGCGACCCCCTGGTGCACCTCCTGCGCAACGCGCTCGACCACGGCATCGAATCGCCCGAGGAGCGGCACGCGGCGGGAAAGCCGGAGAAGGGGACGCTCCTCCTCTCCGCCGCCCGCGAAAGGTCGCGCATCGTCATCCGCGTGGAAGAGGACGGGCGCGGCATCCAGCGCGAACGCGTGCTGCGCAAGGCGGTGGCGCTGGGGCTGGTGGCCGAGGCGGACGCCGCCGCCATGGGCGACGACGAGGTGCGGAGGCTGGTGATGAGGCCCGGCTTCTCCACCGCGGAGCGGGTGACCGACGTTTCGGGCCGCGGCGTGGGGCTGGACGTGGTCGCCACGCGGGTACGCGCGCTGGGCGGGATGCTGGAGATCGACAGCGAGCCGGGGCGCGGCACCGTCTTCACCCTGCAGCTTCCGCAGACGCTCGCCATCGTGCGCGCGCTGCTGGTGAGGCAGAGCGGCGAGACCTACGCCCTCCCCCTCACCCACGTGGGCGAGACGGTGCACCTGCTGGAGCACGAGGTGGGGAGCGTGAAGGGGCGCCCCGTCGCGTTCCTGCGCGACGAGGTGATCCCGCTGGTGACGCTGCGCTCCCTGCTGAACACCAACGGCGCGGCGCCGGAGGGCGGCAAGCGGCCGGCCGTCCTGCTGGAAGTGGGGGAGCAGCGGGTGGGGCTGGAAGTCGACGCCCTGGTGGGGCAGCAGGAAATCGTGGTCAAGTCGTTCGACGCCACGGCCGACACGTTGCGCCTCTTCTCGGGGGCCACCATCCTCTCCGACGGGCGTCCCGCGCTGATCCTCGATGCCGGAAGCCTCCTCGGCGCGGCGTCCTGAGAGAACCGACACACCTTCGCCCGAACCCGATCCGACGATGCTCGATCTGCGCGATCTGCAGGCCATTCAGCTTGACGCCCTCCGCGAGGTGTCGAACATGGGGGCGGGGCACGCCGCCACCGCGCTCTCGCAGATGACGAACACGCGGATCATGATCAACGTCCCGCGACTCCAGGTCACGCCGCTGGAGCAGGTGCCGGACATCATGGGGAAGGCGGACGAAGTGGTCGCCGCGGTGCTGATGCACATGCTGGGCGACCTCACCGGGCGCACCCTCCTCATCTTTCCGCGCAACGCGGCGATGCGGCTGGCGGAGATCCTCCTGCACCGCCCGGCGGGCTCGTCGCAGGTGTTCGGCGAGCTGGAGCAGAGCGCCATCAAGGAGGCGGGGAACATCCTGTCGGCGGCGTACATGAATGCGCTGGCCGACTTCATGGGGCTGATGCTCCTCCCCTCGGTGCCGTCGCTGGTGATCGACCTGTGCGGCGCGGTGCTCACCACGGCGTACACCAACTTCGGCCACGAGCGCGACTTCGTCTTCTGCATCCAGACGGAGTTCCTGATGGAGGGCGAAGAGGTGGTGCAGGGGCAGTTCCTCCTCCTGCCGGACATCGAGTCGCTGGAGATCATCCTCCAGAGCATCCGCCTGGCCTGACTGTGCAGGACGCACCCGCGCCGGCGGCGGCCCGGCCCAGCCACTCGGAGCGCGACCTTCGCATCCTGCGCGGCTTCGCCCAGCGCATCGACGCGGCGGACGCGGGGGCGCACAACAACCTCGGCGTCCTCTACTTCAACAAGGGGCTGTACGAGGAGGCGATCCAGCAGTTCGGGCGCGCACTGGCCATCGACAGCAAGATGGTGGTGGCGCAGCGCAACCTGGAGATCGCCTACTTCAACACCGGCTACTACGACCGGCTGATCAGCGAGCTGCGCGAGCGGCTGCGCGACGACCCCACCGACGCCGAGGCGCGCACCCGCCTCGCCCAGGCCTACCTCAACACCGGCGACGCCCCCGGGGCCGTCGCCGAGCTTCGCCGCGTCCTGGCGCAGGACCCGGACGACCTGGAGACGCTGATCCGGCTGGGGCAGGCGGAGAAGGCGGGGGGGCAGTTCGAGAGCGCGATGGGGTGGTACGCGCAGGCGCTGGAGCGCGATCCGGACTCGGCCGTGCTGCACTTCTACCTGGGCGAGCTCTTCTACAACCGCGGCCTCAACGACGAGGCGCTGCGCGAGCTGACGCGCGCCGTCGAGCTGAACCCGGAGCTGGCGGACGCGCACTACGTGCTCGCCTTCGTGTACGGCGACATGGGCGACCACGCGCGGGCCACGGCGTCGTCGCGGCTCGCCATGCAGCTCAACCCGCAGTACACCAAGGCGCAGGCCAACCTCTCGCTGGACCGCTACAGCGTCGCGCGCTACGAGGAGATGGTGGGCGACCGCGTCCGCCGCCCCGAAGTGGCCACCGGCGAGGCGCTGGCGCACTACAACCTGGGGATCGCCTTCCGCCAGAAGGCGCTGTACGACGAGGCACTGCGCGAGTTCGTGCGCGGGCTGGAAGGGGGCGAGGAGCCCGCGCTGCTGCGCCAGGCCATGGCCGAGGTGCACCTCCTTCGCGGCGACACGCGCGAGGCGCTGGACCTGTACGACCGGCTGCTGGCGGAAGACGAGCGCTCGCCCAAGCTGTGGAACGAGCGCGGCGTCTGCCTGCACCAGATCGGCCAGGTGGAGGATGCGGAGGCCAGCTACCGCCGCGCCATCGAGGCCGACCCGGCGTACGCCCTCGCGTGGAACAACCTGGGCGTGGTGCGCCTGCACCGTGGCGACGCGGACGGGGCGGAGAACGCCTTCCGCGAGGCGGTCACGCTGCGCGCCGCCTTCGTGGACGCGTGGAGCAACCGCGGGCTGATGCACATCCGCGCCGGGCGCCAGGGTGCCGCGCTGGACGCCTACCGCGCCGCCCTGCGCGCAGACCCCGAGGCCGCCTCCGCGTGGAACGGCATCGGCGCGGTGCTGATGGAGACGCGCCGCTACGAGGAAGCGCGCAACGCCTTCGTCCGCGCCGTGGATTCAGACCCGGACAACGCGGAGGCGCGCTACAACCTGTCGTTCGTGCTGTCGAACCTCGGGGATTTCGAGGGCGCTCTCCGCGAGACCAAGCGCGCCCTGGAGCTCAACCCGTACTACACGACGCCGCGCTTCAAGCTGGCGATCGACCTGCAGTACGAGTACGCCGAGGTGCTGGCGCCGGAGCTGGACGCGGCCGAGCGGCTGGCGGGCGACGACAAGGTGGAGAGCTTCACCTTCGACGAGTCCGCGCTGGACCAGATCTTCGGCGAGCTGGCCCCGCAGCCGGCCGCCGCCCCCGCGCCCGCCCCCGCGGCCGACGCCTTCAACCTGGCGGACGACTTCATCAGCAAGGGGCTGCTGGACCGCGCGCTGGGCGAGATCCGCCGCGTGGCCCTGGCCGGCGCCGACCCGGTGGAGGCGGCGCTCCTCACCGGGCAGGTCTTCCTGCGCCAGGGGCTGGACGGCGAGGCGCTGGAGCGGTTCGACGCGGCGCTCGTGCGGCTGGAAGGGGTGGAGTGGAGCGCGGCGCATACCCGCGCCTGGGGCGGCCGCTCGCGCGCGCTGCTGCGCCTGGGCCGCCTGGACGACGCGCGCTTCGCCGCCGAGACAGTGCGCGCGCACGCTCCCGACCGCGCCGACAACCTCCAGGTGCTGGGGGAAGTGCTGCTGCAGAGCGGCGAAGCGGCCGAAGCGGTGCGCGTATTCAGCCGCGCGGTGGAGATCGAGCCGCAGGACGCCGCCCTCCTCCGCCACCTAGGCCGCGCCGCCCTCGCCGCCGGCCGCACCGCGGACGCGGAGCGCGCGCTACGCATGGCCGTCAAGCTGGACCCCGACTTCGTGGCCGCGCGCGTGGAGCTGGGCAGGCTCCTCCTCACCAGCGGCCGCGTGGAGGACTCCATCCGCGAAACGCAGGCGGCGCTCGACATCCTCCCCACCTACGCGGACGCGGCGTACCTGCTGGCCCAGGCACAGCGCGCCGCCGGCCGCCCGCGCGAGGCGGTGGGGACGGCGGTGGACCTGCTGGGCGGCGACCCGTACCACCTGGATGCGCTCGTCCTCCTGGGCCAGGCGCTGATGGAGGACGAGCGCCCCAACGACGCACGACAGGCCTTCGCGCGCGTCCTCAAGTTCGACCCGGCGCGTGCCGAGGCGCTCTTCGGGCTGGGGGCGCTGGCGGCCGCCGAGCGGCGCTTCCGCGAGGCGATCGGCTTCTGGCGGCGCACCGTGGAGGCCGCACCGGATTCGCCGCTCGCCCAGGCGGCGCGCGGCAACATCGACACGGCGCTCGACGTCGTCACCGTCTTCCAGAGCGCCTGATGGCGATCGAAGGACCTCTCCGCGAGCTCGCGCTCAGCGACGTCTTCCAGCTCCTGGACCTGAGCCGCAAGACGGGCACGCTCACCGTCAGCCACGAGGCGCGCCACCAGCCGGCCGTCGTGCTCTTCGACCGCGGCGGCGTCGTCGGTGCGCAGCTCGGCGACGGACAGGACCGCCTGGGCCACCTGCTGCTGCGCGCCGGCAAGGTGGCCGAGCGCCACGTGGTGGCCGCGCGCCGCCTGCAGGAGCTGGTGCCCGGCAAGCCGCTCGGCGCCATCCTGGTGGAGGAGGGCGTCGTCTCGGTGCAGGACGTGGCTCGGCAGCTCCGCTTCCAGATCCAGGAAGCCGTCTTCGAGCTGATGCAGTGGAAGGACGGCTACTTCCGCTTCGAGGAAGGCCAGCCCCCGTCACCCGGCCCGGTGACCATCCGCGTCCCCACCGAGTCCCTGCTGATGGAGGCGGCGCGGCGGATCGACGAGTGGAGCACGCTGGAGTCCAAGATCCCGCACATGGAAGTCGTCCCCGCGCTGGTGCACGAGCCGGGCGACGATGCCGTGCTGGACCTGCACCCCGCCGAGTGGGAGGTGCTCGCCGAGATCGACGGCCAGCGCAGCCTCAAGACGATCTCCGGCGCGCTGGGGCGCGGCGACTTCGAGGTGGCCAAGATCGTGTGGGGCCTCGTCTCCACCGGCGTGGTGGACATCCTGGAGGAGGCCCCCGCGGAGCCGGCCGTCATGGCGTGGGAGCGCCCGCTGCGCGACGCCATGAGCGAGGCCGACCGCCTCCTGAACGAGGGCCAGCCGGATGCGGCCCGGCGCCTACTGGAGGACCTGGCGCGCGCAAACCCCGAGCGGGCGGAGGTGTGGACGCTGCTGGCGCGGGCGCAGCGCCGAGTGGGGCGCCGGCCGGAGGCGCTGCTGACCCTCAGCCGCGCGGCCTCGCTGGATCCGCTCTCCGCACCCGTGCACTACCACCTGGGCTTCGCGGCGGCGCATACGGGCGACCTGCGCCGCGCGCGCGACGCCTGGAGCACCTACCTGCGCCTGGAGGACGGCGACACCGCCCGCCGCGGCCAGGCCGAGCGCGCCCGCGACGCCGCCGACGTCCTCCTGGCCGCGCTCGACGAGGAGGCCGCATGACCGCATCGCCCGCGCAGGTGAAGCAGT
>DASVTZ010000200.1 GCA_036387335.1 Longimicrobium sp. | reverse complement strand
CCCAGCAGTCCGGATCGTCGTGGAATCTGCGGATTCGTCCCTCACGCGTGTCTTGGCTTCGATCGTCGCCAGCCGGTACTCCTCCGTGAAGCACTACAGGGGACATGTCTTGCGCAAGGGCCTCAAGGCGGTCGATCGTGGGACGGAAGATTGTCCAAACGACCGTTTTCCGGTTTTGCCGGGCGAGATCTCTCGCGAGAGTGACTGCTTCAACCATCTTATTCGAGTCGCCTTCCTCAATGACGGTCTCAAGAAGGGCAGTCCCCCGGTCCTCCCGCCGGTCACCACCGCCCAACATGTTCACCGCGGCGACCACGGGATTCGTGGCCACTTGGAGTAGCCGCATGACGGACCGGCGGGCTGCGATGAAGTCTACATGTCGACTACGACGAATGTCGCGGAGTTGTTCGATAACCACATCTTTCAGCGTCGTGTAAAGTATGAGTTGAGCCGGGCCCATCTCCACGTGGCGAAAGTGGCGTGTCGGAGGTGTGAGTCCGAGTTGCCGCTTGGTGGTTCGCACGTAGAGGTTCTGAAGCACGTCGCGGGGACGGGATGCCTGCGCCACCTGTGTGCCGAGGTGCACCCCAGGCCAGAGGAAGTCAAGCTGCGGCTGCAGATCAGCGATTGAGTTTGGAGCGGGTGTCCCAGAAAGGATGTCGCGGCGAACTGGGAGAGCCGCCACTCCTAGAAGAGCACGTCCGCGCGCAGAATCATCGCCGGCCTTGATCCGATGCGACTCATCGAGCACGAGGTGAACCTGGTTTCGCGCCATGTATCGCGACATGACACGTTGTATACGAATAAGCTTGTCGTAGCTGATGATGAACCTGCGGCCGCCGTCCTGGAGTGCCCGGTCAACACCTATATCATCCATATCAAGGCGCACGAACGGCTGTGCGTTGCCATCCGGGGCATCTGCCGACATGCAATCGTCAATAACTTCGTCCCATGCAGCGAAGGCGTTCTTGGGCGCGACAACCAGAAGGTGCGTGTGCGGGTTACACGTCAGCAGATGGACGGCCAGCGTGACCGTGGTCTTGCCTGCTCCGGGGACGGAGAAGTTCGCGCCGTGCCGGAGAGCAGTAAGTCGTATGATATCAGCAATCTGGAAATCGCGCAGTGTGCGTCGCGTGAACCCAAGTGCGCGGAGGCTGTCCTCGACTTGTTCAGAGGAGAGAATCGCGGGCGGCCCCTCGGCCGTTCGCGCGGCGCGGACTGCGGCGCGCTCGGCATGGAAGTTCTGGAGCCGTTGGCCCGCGTCAGGGGTCGCGTCCATTGTGAAGCCATGATCCCTGCGTAGGCCGCCCAGTTCGAGAATAACTGGAAGCGCCGCACCCCACGGCAACTCGACCATCCGACCAACGACGCGAGCATCGGCGTCAGCCTGGGATGCTGCTTGTAGCACGCGATTCCACACTGAATCCGAAAAATCATCGGACCCGATGATTCGCGCCGACACCGTGCCCGGAACGTAGTCGATCGTCAGGCTAGGCACCGCTACTCGACGCTCCCCATACGAGTCTCCAGCCGCCCTACGTCAGTGAGGAGTTCCTCCGCGCGCGCAACCACAGCGTTGAGTTGGCTTCGGATCGCGGCAAAGGTTCCGGGGTCAGCTTGCTCTAAGTTCACCTCGTTGAGTAAAGTATTGGCGCGTTGCACGCTTCGCTCGGCCTTTCGCCCAATCTCGGTGTCACGTTCTTCGACTCTCATCGAGTCGTAAATCTCCTTGATGTCAGTTGCGAGCGATGCGCTCTCATCTGGATTACGCAGGAGATCACGAACGGGAGCATAGGGATCCCCGTCTCCGGTAGCACCGAAGATGTCTTCTTCCTCGGAACCGTTTGTTGATGTAGTGTCGAATTCGATTCCCCTACGGCGTGCGAGCCGCTCGACGACCTGCATACATTTGTTGCCGAATGCTGCCTTATAGTCGTACACGCGGCTCCCGAAGCTCGCCCTGTTCTTCGCCATCACGTGCCCGATGCGGCGCGCCACCTCCTTCTCCGCACCCTGTTTTCTCGCCAGTGCAGCCTGCAAGTCACCGAACAATTGATCGTGGTCCTGCACCAACTCGTACTGCTTAGGCTTCTCCAAGTACTCCTCCAAGTACGTCTCTGCCTCCTGAAGTTGGTCCAGCATGGCTCCGACCTCAGCCTCTCGTTCTAGGCGCATGAGCGACTGTATCTCCCGCTTGGAGACACCCTGATTGAAGAGGTCGCGCACTGCGAGAGCCCTGTCCTGCCACTCGTACGGCAGACGCGTCTCGCGCTGCATCTGCAACTTGAATTCGACCTCCTTCAACTCTTTCTGCGTGACGTCGCTCGGGAGCACCATAACGTCAATGGTCGCGAAGGCTGCGTAGGCCTCTGGATTCTCCAGGTGCATCTCGCGCATGCCCGCGAGTCGGCGATTGCCATTGACGACGATACCATCGTGGGTAATCAGCAGGGGCTCTGTCTGTTGTCGGTCCTGCCCCAGCACAGTGGAGATTGCCACGACGGTCTCGCCCATGCCTTCCTTGGCCAAATCGGCAAGCATCTCGTGCTGAGCCTGTTGCGCCTCAACGTCTTCTTGCCCAGCGCTGAAGAATGTATCTGGCAGGCCCTCCCGTCGGATGTAGGCGAGTTGCCTTGTCTGCGTGCGGTAATTCTCCATGCGGTACAGGGGAACTCGAAGATCAACTTGGATCACTTTTAGGTCGTGTTGTCGGTTTCGGAGCTGATAGAATGGCCGTGCAACTGCACTGACACGAACTTTTCCGTCAATCTCGTTCCGACGCTGCGCAAGATCCACGATGGTTACTTTGTACTGAGCCATAGTCTTTTTCACCCGGATTGAACCGCTCTGCGGCTACTCGAAGCCGATGAGCACCAGTGGAATCGAAAGGACCCGCGCGAACAGAGTCAGTTCCGCCCTCACTCGTTCGAATGACGCTCTGTTGGAGCCGAGCCTTCCAGCTGCAAGCCTCGTCGGTACCGCAAGGATCGCAACGTCAATACGTTCACTCGTGTAGAGGTACTGCAGCTTGAGTAGGTCTGTACTCCCACGCGCGGCGTTCCCCGTCTGCACTTGGAATGCCACTCTTGGCCGTAGCGAGAAAACCTTTTGGTCATATCCGTGCTTGATCGCCGTTTCACCGGGCCACCCCCGCTTTGTTAAGAATCCTCTGACATGCTCCCGAATGGCCCCAGTAGTGCCGGCCTGGATGACCACGGAGGGAGCTTCGCACACTCCAGCGAGGATGTCGGCTAGTCCCAATTCCTCTGCTACGCTGACTCCATCTTTGTGGGAGTGAATCTCTGCGCTACGCACGATTTTAGTAGGTGTGCAAGTGGAACATACGACAGCCAATGTTGCCGCTGGCGGGATGCTGTCGAGAATAATACAATTACTTCGTTTGCTGCGCCTCCCCCCACGCCGATATCTCACTTGTCGAACATTGCTGGGTCAACAGTTTTAGGAGCTCTGTCGCCCCAGCTCCCGCCGATCCCGAATTCCCGCGAAGTACAGGTGACGGTACTGGAAGCCTCGAGCGGTGAGCGGGTAGACCGGGACGGCTGCGTTATGGTCGAAGGGGACGTCCGGACCCTCCTTCAATCAGTCCCGGCAGAGTCGATCACGTGCACAATCACGTCACCCCCCTACGGCGCTGTCAAGGATTACGGTGCCCCAGGTCAGATCGGGCATGGTCAGAAGTACGAGACCGAGTATCTTCCGGCGATGAGGGATGTGCTCGCTCAGCTTCATCGTGTGAGCAAACCTGGGGCGGCCCTGTGGGTGGTATTAGACACCATCAAAGATAATGGCGCGATGACGCCGCTGCCGTGGCAGATGGCGGCGTTAGCCGGGGAGGTTGGGTGGACGTTTCACGACCTAGTGATCTGGGACAAAGGACGGAGCCTACCATGGTCTCACCACGGCCGCTTCCGGAACGTCGTCGAGTACATCCTGCTGCTGGGCAAAGGTCGACTCGCCCACTTTAACCTCGACGCAATTCGCGACACGGAGAACTTAGGGCCATACTGGGTGCGTTACCCGGAGCGGTACCATCCAAGTGGTAAAGCTCCAAGCGATTTGTGGCACTTCCCCATCCCGGTCCAGGGAAGTTGGAGCAAGGGCACGGTCCGGCACCTCTGTCCCTTTCCAGTCGCCCTCGTGGCGCGGATGGTGGCACTAACGTCCGCGCCCGGCGACTTGGTGCTGGATTGCTTCGCGGGAACCGGCAGCGTTCCGGCCACCGCTGCCGTAATGGGGCGTTTGGGGGTTGGTTTCGAACTGAATCCAGACTTTGTACGCGCATTCAAAGAAAGGGTTTGCGACGACCTAATGAAGCGCGCTCACGCAGAGTTGCAGCTTGGGGGCCCGCCTGTGAATCTCGGAGTGAGCATCGTACAACTGCGGATGCAAAAGTACGCGAAGACCCTACTTACGGAACTCAGTAGAGCGGATCGCCTGAACGGGCTCGCCTGGAAGGAGATACGGGGTTTCGTGCTGCGTAGGACGCGATTGCTTTCCGGCAAGTGGAAAACAGGGCAGCACTACCAACTTGGCTCCATCGAGCTCGACGTGCTCGCACAGCAAGGAGCAGACATCCCGGGGCTTCGTCAGGCGATTGAAGCCCGTCAAGCTGTACGCCCCCTGTCGAAGTTCGGGATTGAGGCGCAGGTCTCAGTTCGGTCCCACAACGAGTGGCGCGAGGAATCTTATGCGGACGACCTGCCCGCAGGGCCGTGGTATATATATCGTAAGGGCCGTTTCTATCAGCTTGACGCACAAATCCACCGCCCCAACTTGCATGGCGAAATTCTGGCCCAGGCGGCAGACTCCAGGGCGAAAGTGCCTGCGCTCTTCTCTCAGATGAAGTTGGAGATACCTCTGCCCCACGGCGGCTGAGGGCGTGCGCGTGCGCGTCTGTATCTTGGGCGTAAAATGTTAACGGGCTAGAGGCGTCCTCGGTCAGTTCGTTTTCACGAAAGAGGGCCACCAGCTCGCGCCGGTGACCCCCGTCCACCCCTCCCACAGCCATCGCCCACCTTTCGCCCGCGGGCGACGGCGCCTAGGGCTCAGCTCTTCGGCGAGTACTTATCGTTCCCGGGATGAACTGTGTCCTTCGCCCGGATCTGTCCACCCCCCGATGCGGAGACGAGCTCCCCGCCTCCGCTCCGACGAAGCTGTGCAGGCTCAACCTGCTGGGCCTCGCGCTGCGCCGGGTGAACCGATGCGGTGCGGTCTGCATCGAGGCGCTTCTGGGACCAGAAGCCGTCGGGGCGCCTGCACACGATCCGGGGTCTGCCGTTCATCCGATAAGCTCCGTCGAAGGGGTCGAGGACAGCTCAGGGCATCCCGCGCGAATCGTTCGGCCTCACCCGCACTCGCTGTAGCCGCAGGCGTGGCACTTCATGCAGCCCTCGGCGAACTCCAGCTGGCTGTTGCACTCGGGGCAGGTGCCCATGAAGGACTCGCCCGGGTCGTAGGTCCCAAGGTTGAGCGTGGGCTGCGCGACGGCGGCCAGCTCCGGCGAGGTGACGTCGACGTTGGTCAGCGGGAGGACGGCCTCGGGGATCAGCTCCTGCTGGATGCCGGCCTTCTCCTGCTCGCGGAGGCCGATGGCCTGCGCGATGGCGTCCGGCAGGGAGAGCACCTTGTTCTGCCCGAAGCCGATCGCGCGGTCGGACGAGATGCCGCGGAGCTGCTGGTACACGTCGTTCACCGGCACCCCGAAGCGCAGCGAGAGCGAGATCAGCCGGCCGATCGCCTCCACGTCCGCCATGGCGACGGAGCCCGCCTTGCCCAGCGTGGCGAAGACCTCGAAGGGGTGGTTCTCGGTGTCCTCGTTGATGGTCACGAAGACGTCGCCCAGAGGCGAGGTCATCTTGCGCGTGGTGCCGCGCAGCACGTCCGGCCGCTTGCGCTTGAGGCGGCGGGCCTGCGTGACCTGCGACTCGGCCGTGGCCAGGGCGGTGCGCAGGCGGGCGACCTCGCGCTCCAGCTTGGCCTCGCGCTCGGCGGCCTCGGCGAGCTTCGAGTGCGCGGCGGCGGCGTCGGCGTTCTCGGCGGCCTGCTGCGCCGGCGTCTTGGTGGCGCCGGTGGAGAGCACCTGGTTGTCGCGGCTGCCGTCGCGGTAGACGGTTACGCCCTTGCAGTTGAGCTTGTACGCCAGCTCGTAGATCTCGCGGACCTGCTCCACCGTGGCGTCGTTGGGGAAGTTGGTCGTCTTGCTGATCGCCGAGTCGCAGTACTCCTGGAAGCCGGCCTGCTGGCGCACGTGCCACTCCGGCGTGATGTCGTGCGCCGTCACGAAGGCGCGCTGCACCGCCTCGGGGACTTCGGGGAAGTGGATGTGGCCGCTCTCCGCGATGCGGCGCATCAGGTCCTCGGAGTACCACCCGCCCGCCTTCGCCACGCGCACGAACTCCTCGTTCACGTCCGGCATCAGCGAGCCGGCCTGGTTGCGCATGAACGCGACGGCGAAGAGGGGCTCGATGCCGCTGGAGCACCCCGCGAAGATGGAGATGGTGCCCGTGGGCGCCACCGTGGTCACGTTGCAGTTGCGCAGCCGGCGCATGGGGCGGATGCGGTCGCCGTTGGGCGCGCGGGCGCACGTCTCGTCCGGGCCCCAGATCGACTTCTCCCACTCGGGGAAGGCGCCGCGGACTTCGGCCAGGCGCTCGCTCTCCTTCTTCGACTCCTCATCGAGGAACTCCATGATGCGGCGCCCGATCTCCACCCCCTCGGCGCTGTTGTACGGCACGCCCAGGCGGATCAGGAGGTCCGCGTAGCCCATCACCCCCAAGCCGATGCGGCGGATGCGGTTCGCCAGGTCGGTGATCTCGTGGAGCGGGTACTGGTTGGCGTCGATGACGTTGTCCAGGAAGTGCGTCGAGTGGCGCACCACGCGGCGGAACTCCTTCCAGTCCACCTTTTCGTACCAGGGCGACTCGGCCGGCACGTCCTCGCGCACGAAGAGGCCGACGTTCACCGAGCCCAGGTTGCACACGTCGTACGGCAGGAGCGGCTGTTCGCCGCAATTGTGTACAACGAACCCGTTCGCCACGAAGGAGTGGGTCACCGGCTCCGTGAGGTCGTACACGGCTTCCTCACCGTCCGCTACCATCTCGGTGAAGCGGGCGACGAAGCGCTCGCGGTACGGGCCGCGTGCACCGTACTCGCCCAGCCGGGCTACCAACCGGTTCTGCTTGGTTTCACCCAGGAACCCGATCGCTTCCGCGAAGCGGCGGACGTTGCCGCGCGAGATCACCAGGTCGTGATCCGGGACGCACTCGTACGGAGTGCCGCGGAACGTCACGGTGCGGGCCGGATGCCGCTCGGCGTACAGGCGCGACGCGATCCCGAAGTTGAGCAGCATCCGCTGCACGTCGCGCAGGAGCGGGAGCGACACCGACGTGAGCCGCACCGAAACTCCTTTCTCCGGCCGGCCGGAGACGTGGCCGTCGGCGGTAAACAGCGCCTGGAGGAGGGCGCGCTGGAACTCTTCGGACCCGCGGAACGCCGCGACCGGGAGCCCCGCGGTCTTGGTCTCGGGCGTGACGCCATACCGCTCCGCGACGAGCGCGGCGAGCCGGGTGGAGCTCACCGTGGCCTTGTCCAGGCGGTCGATCTGCACCACCCCCACCGGGTAGCGCGAGGTCGACGGGTCCTGCCCGAGCACGTCGTTGACGTCGGCCGCGAAGTCCGCGGCAAGCTCGCGGCGGTCGTCGCCCCAGAAGCCCAGCACCGCTCCGTGCCCCGACTCTCCCGTCAGATGCCCATCGCCGATCAGCCAGCCGAGCACCCGCCCTTCCGCCGCGGTACCCTCGGCGCCGAACCCGCCGGGGGTGTCCAGAAGGTGGAGCCGGTCGCCCTCGCGGAGGTCGCGCGCTTCGACCCACCCGCGCGCGGTCATGAAGCGGTGGTCCTCAGTCACCCGCACCTCGTACCCCTCGCGCGTGCGGACGCGGAACACCGGCTTCACGCCGCTTTGGAACGGCGCGCCGGCGGGGCCGAACGCGCCCGCCTCGAAGCGGGAGTCCAGGGTCACCGCGCGCGAATCCCCCCCCGCGGCCAGCTCGGCGATGGGGAAGAGGCCTTCCGCCGTGTAGACCAGCGTTTCGCCCGTGATGCACGGGTTGGTCGCCTCGTAGGCGCCAAGGTGCGGAACGGGGTTGTAGAAGTTGGCCCGGTCCACGTAGAACACGCCCGGCTCCCCGGTGCGCCACGCGTTCTGCACCACCTTGTCCCACACCGTGCGCGCGTCGAGCTGCCCGGACACCTGGCCGTTGCGCGGGTTGACGAGGTCGTACTGCTCGCCGCGCTCCACCGCGTTCATGAACGCATCGGTGACGGCGACGGAGATGTTGAAGTTGGTGATCTTGGTGATGTCCTGCTTGCAGTCGATGAAGTCCAGGATGTCCGGATGGTCGACGCGCAGGATCCCCATGTTGGCGCCGCGGCGAGTGCCGCCCTGCTTGACCACTTCGGTGGATGAATCGTAGAGCGACATGAAGCTCACCGGCCCGCTCGCCACGCCCGTCGTGCTGCGCACCAGGTCGCCCGAGGGCCGGATGCGGCTGAACGAGAAGCCGGTGCCGCCGCCCGACTGGTGCACCATCGCCATGGAGCGCAGCGTGTCGTAGACGCCGCTCTTGTCGTTGCTGAGCGCGTCGTCCACCGGCAGGACGAAGCAGGCCGAGAGCTGCCCCAGCGGACGCCCGGCGTTCATCAGCGTGGGCGAGTTGGGCTCGAAGAGGCGCTTGGTCATCAGCGCGTAGAACTCGCGCGCGGCCGTCTCCACTTCCTCGTCTGTGGCGCCGTACTTACGGTCCGCCGAGGCGATGGTGTAGGCGACGCGCCAGAACATCTCCTCCGGCACTTCCACCGGCTGACCGGCCGCATCCTTTTTCAGGTAGCGCTTGGCGAGGACGATCCGCGCGTTGTCGGAGAGCTCAGCGAGCGGGAGGTCCACCTGCGGGAGGACGGCGGCTTCGGTCGGCGTGGTGGGGGTCATTCGGCGATCCTCGGGTGCTGGAGTTGAGCGCAAACAGTGGAACGATGGGCGTTTACATTCGCCCGGCGGGCAGACCACACGTGTGCAGGCAAGCACAAGCTGTAGCGGGAAGCAAAGAGTACACGCCCAACAGGTTGTGGTCAAGGGTTGCGCAAGGGGCGCAAACGTTGTGCCTGTTCGTACCCCTCGAGGGGCTTGCGGTGCGGCCCGCGATGCCCAAATACCCCTCCTGCCGAGCGTTGCGCGAAGGTGAGGTTTTGGCGGCCGGCGGTCGCGTTGCGCGGTGCGGCGCGGTAGGGGCCGGAACCGCTCGAAAGAGGCCGTCGCGGGGCCCCCTCCCCCGCTCGTGAACTCGCGGCCTCTCCCCCAAAACTGCCTGGGGGACGGGCGGTGGCGTGGATCTGTGGGCGTGAGCGTGCATCGCGGCAGGGTGAGGGCCGCAAAAACAGAGGCACGGAGACATGGTCTCCGTGCCTCTGTTCGTTCGCGTGAACCCGTAGCGGGTCAGGGCATGTCGGTGGGGGTGCGGTCCTTGTCCTCGCCGGGGCGGCCGCCGTACATGCTCGCGTCGTCTTGCGTGCCGGTGGTGGTGCCGCCGTGGTCGGTGCCGTGCGCGTTGGCGGGGAGCACCGGGACGTCCACCGGCGAGGTGTTGGACTCCTGCGCGGCCGCGTCGGTCGCGTTGACGTCCACGTGCGGCGGGTGGAGCTGCGAGCTCGCGGCCGTACCCACCTCCTTGCGCGGGCCGGGCTGGCTGGCGCGCGCGGGTCCCGCCCCGTCGGCCCCGGCGTTCCCCGTCTCGCTCACGCCCCCACCCCTTCTTCGCGCGGGTCGGTGTTGCCTCGCGCCTCGCGCTCGCGCCCCTCGTCCTGCGCGCTCTGCGAACCGCCCTCGCCCAGCGGGTTGCCGTCGATGTCTACCGGCGTGCCGGCGCGGGCGTGCACGGAGGGCGCGGGCTTGCCCAGGTTCACCGGCCCCGCCTCCGCCTCCACCTGGTGCTCCGACTGGGCCATCCGCTGCTTGTCCAGTGCGATGGTGTCGTCCAGGTCCGAGTTGCCCTGCCCGCTCTGGGGGAGGTTCTTGTAGTCCGTAGCGCCGCCCTCGCGCGGATCGATTCGGTACTGATCGGGTCGCTTGCCGGCCATGATGTCCCTCCGGTGATGCCGTGTGCCTGCCGCGGGCGCGTGCCCGCGCTGGGGCGGGGCGGTACTTCACGATCTGTGCCGGGTGGGCCCCCACCCCCCGGCCCCTCCCCCGCACGCGGGGGAGCGTGGGGGAAGGGGGGGAACTAACGTTCTCCCGGACTGCCCGCCTCGATCGCGTCGCGAATGCGGGACAGGACCAGGGGCAGGGCGTGCAGTACTTCCTCGTTGCGGAAGCGGAGCACGCGGAATCCGCGCGCCTCCAGGTGCTCCGTCCGCGCCGCGTCCTGCTCCTGCTGCTGGTCGTGGATCTCCCCATCCACTTCGATGGCCAGCTTGTGCGACGTGGAGTAGAAGTCGAGGATGAAGCGGTCGATCGCGTGCTGCCGCCGGAAGCGCACTCCGCACAGCTTCCGCTCACGAAGCACCTCCCACAGCACCGCCTCTGCCCGCGTAGGCGCGCAGCGCATGCGCCGCGCTGCTCCCTGTATGCCGCTCGACGCAGCCCTCATCCGCTTCCACATACCGAATCCCTCCGACGCGCGAGAAGTTCTCCCCCTCCCCCCGCTCCCCCGCGGGCGGGGGAGGGGGTCGGGGGGTGGGGGCCCTAGTCTCGCACCGCGGCCGCCATACCTTCAACCCCCGCTCCCAAAACCCGTCCGCCCGCTGTCCCTTCCGTCACGCTGGCGCTCCTGTGTGCCCCCCATCCTCCTGCCAGCATTGCAGTTGAGTCTGCCGGGAAGTGCCGGGGGTTTGCCATTTTGATCGCTTCGAACGGGCCCGCGGGTTGCCTAACGCGGGGCCAACCGCGGGCGAGCCGCGGGATACATCATGTTCAACCGGGAGAAGAACAGAAGAGGAGGCGACCATGGCACTCTATCCGACGCGCTACAGCGACCCCATCGACCAGCTCTTCGGCACCGTGTTCGGCGGCAACGGGCACCGCAACGGGAACGGCGGCAACCTGATGCGCGCGCCCGACACCGACGTGATCGAGACGGAGCGCGAGATCCGCGTGGTGTCCGAGATGCCGGGGCTGACGCGGGACAACATCGAGGTGGATGTGGAGAACAACGTCCTGACCATCCGCGGCGAGAAGCGGGAGGAGCGCATGGAGGGCGAGCCCAGCCGCTTCCACCTGGCCGAGCGCCGCTACGGGACCTTCACGCGCTCCTTCGTCCTGCCGCGCGACGTCGACCCGGAGCAGATCCAGGCCGACTTCCAGGACGGCGTCCTCACCGTCGCCATCCCCAAGAGCGAGCGGGTGCGCCGGCGCCGCATCCAGCTGGGCGGGATGCAGAACACCGGCGACCAGCGCGCCGAGCAGCCGGCCGAGGCGATGAACGCCTGACGGACCAACGAGAAGGGGCGGGCACCACGAGGTGCCCGCCCCTTTTCAACGATCACACAGAGGCACGGAGAAAAACCGCAAGCCGCGAAGAACCCCTCCTGCGGTTCTTGTGGTTCCCTCTGCGTCTCTGTGTGAGGCTGTTCAGGCCGTCGCCAGCAGGTCTCGCAGCTCGCCGACGACGCGCACGCGCTCGGGCGGAGCTTCGAGGCTGACCGGGATGCCGCCGCCGCCGATGACGATCTCGGTGCCGTCGGGAAGCACGCGGCGCAGCTCGGCGGCCAGGGCGGCGAACTCCTCGGGGCTCATGGGGCGCATCACCGAGGTGCACACCATCGTGGCCCGGCGCTCGCCGGCCACACGCCCGATCTCCTCCAGCGGCACGACGATCCCCAGGTAGATCACGCGCCACCCCGCGTCCAGCAGGTGCAGCGCGGCGCCCATCAGCCCCAGCTCGTGGTACTCGCCGGGAAGGCCGGCGCACACGGCGAGCGGCCCTCCCGCGATGCCGCCCTCCAGCTCGCCGAAGATGGCGGCCAGCTTCTCGCGCGCGAAGGCGGTGGCGTAGTGCTCGTCCGCGACGCCGATCTCGCCGCACGCCCAGCGCTCGCCCACCAGGCGGAGGACGGGCATCAGCACCTCGTCCACACGGCGCAGCGAGGGGACGGAGGAGAGGCGCTCCCACGCGGCCTGCGCGCGGGGGCGGTCCATGGAGAGGAGCGCGGCCGCGATCTCGTCGCGCACCGCTTCCAGCAGGGCGGCGTCGGCGTGCGGGGAGAGCGGGACGGAGGTCTGCCGCACCCGCTCCAGCGCCTCGCCGATGGAGAGGCCCTCGTCGATCAGGCGCTTGATTCGCGCCAGGATGGCGACGTCCTCGTCGGTGTACAGCCGGTACCCCGCGGGGGAGCGGCGGGGGGTCAGGAGCTGGTAGCGCCGCTCCCAGGCGCGAAGCGTTGCCGGATTGATCCCGGTGAGGTGCGCCACCCGTTTGATCCGGTACGTCATCGGTGTTGGACCCTCCCGAGCCCGTGCGGATACGTTCAAATCATGCATTCGCTCCCGGCAGCCCCCGCAGGGCCTGGTGGAGAGCACGTTCGTGCGCCCAGCGTGGCGTAATCCCCAGGATCGCGGGCCGCAGCGAGGCGGCCACGGCCGTCGCGCTCCACGCCAGCTTCTCCGGCCAGGGCACCACCGCGCGCCCCGCCGTCCCCGGCGCGCGCCCACGAAGCTTGACGCCGATGGCGCGATAGGTGCGGCTCGCAACCAGAATCGCCGGGCGGAAGCGCCAGGGGATGTCGCGCATCCCACCGTCGGCGCTCCGGTAATAGCGGTCCGCGTGCGCCAGCACACTCCGGACCACAATCGCCAGCCGCTCCGGATCCGCCTCCCCGCGCACCACCTCTTCCGGATCGATCCCCGCGGCGCGCAGGCGCTCGGCGGGGAGGTACACGCGCCCGCGCTCCGCGTCTTCCGCCACGTCGCGGCAGATGTTGGTGAGCTGCATGGCGATCCCCAGGTCGATGGCGTGGGGGAGCGCCTCGCGGCAGCGCACGCCGAGCACTCCGCACATCATGAGCCCGACCGTCGAGGCTACCCTGTAGCAGTAGCGCACCAGCTCCGCGTCGTCCGCCATCCGCACCACCCCCAGGTCGCCGCGCACGCCCGCGATCAGCTCGGCGGCGGCTTCCATGGGCAGGCCCAGGCGCTCGGCGGCGGCACGGAGCTCTGCTACGATCGGACGTGGTTGTGTGCGTCCTGCAACTTCATTGGACAAAGCCTCCAGCGCAAGCTCCGCGGCCAAAGGATCGTCGGCTTCGTCCCCCATGTCGTCCACCATGCGACAGAACGCGTACACGGTGGCCGCGTCGTCGCGCACCGAACGCGGCAGCAGGCGGCTCGCCCACCAGAAGGTGCGCGCCTTCCGCCGGAAGACGTCGTGGCTCTCCGCCAGCAGCTGCGCGTTCACGCGAAGGCGGCGGCGCGCGCGGGCGCCGCGGGGAGGGGAAGTGGATGGGCCGGCGCGGGCATGATGCGCTCCAGCACCTTGGCTGTCGAAAGCACCCCCGGGACTCCCGCGCCGGGGTGCGTGCCCGCGCCCACGAAGTAGAGCCCGCCCGCGTGCGGCGACTGGTTGTGGTAGCGGAAGTACGCCGACTGCGTCAGCCGCGGCTCGATGCCGAACCCCGCGCCGTGCGTGGAGCGCAGCGTGTCGCGGAAGTAGGTGGGCGTCAGGTGGAACGACGTCGCCAGCGAGTCGCGCAGTCCGGGCAGAAGGGTGCGCTCCAGGTGCGACAGGATGCGCTCGAAGTACTCGGGCCCCGCCTCGTCCCAATCGATCCCACTCTGCAGGTTGGGGACGGGGGAGAGGACGTAGAACGTCTCGCACCCCGCGGGCGCCAGCGACGGATCGGTGCGCGTGGGAGCGTGCAGGTAGAGCGAGAAGTCCTTTGCGAGCACCTTGCGGTCGAAGATGTCGTCGAGGAGTCCCTTGTAGCGCGGTCCCATGAGGATGGTGTGGTGCGCCAGCTCCGGGTACTGCTTCTTCGTGCCGAAGTAGCCCACGAAGAGACCCATCGAGTACCGCCTTGTCTTCAGCGTCGCGCGCGTGCGCCAGTTGCGCTCCTCAGGCGCCAGGAGCGATCCATACACCTGCGTGGGATCGGCGTTGGCGACGACCATCGAGGCCGCGATCCTGCGCCCCCCCGCGTGCACCGCCACCGCCCGGCCGCCGCGCGTCTCGATCCGCTCGGCCGGCGTCCCGAAGTGCATCTCCACGCCCATCTCGTCCAGCAGCTTCACCAGCCCGTGCACGATGGAGGTGGTGCCGCCCTTCGCGAACCAGACGCCCCACTTCCGCTCCAGCCAGTGGATCAGCAGGTAGATGGAGGTGATGCGGAACGGGTTGCCGCCCACCAGGAGCGGCTCGAAGGTGAAGACCTGCCGCAGCCGCTCGTCCTGGATGTACTTCGCCACCTGGTCGTAGACCGAGCGGTGGTTGCCCAGGCGGAGCATGGCCGGAAGGACGCGCAGCATGTCCGCCGCGCGCCCGAACGGCACGTCCGAGAGCTGCGTGTAGCCCACGTCGAAGATCTTTTCCGCGTGCGCCGCCAGCCTGCGGTAGCCGTCCACGTCTTCTGGCGAGAGGGCGGCGATCTGGGCGATGAGGCGCTCCTCGTCGCCCACGTAGTCGAACCGGGAGCCGTCCGCGAATTCCACGCGGTAGAACGGGTCGACGGGCACCAGCTCGAAGTAGTCGCGCGAGTCGCGCCCCGCCAGCTCGAACAGCTCGTGAAGCAGGTAGGGCGCGGTGATGACGGTCGGGCCCGCGTCGAAGGTGAAGCCATCGCGGCGGAAGACGGCCGCGCGCCCGCCGGGCTGGTCCATCGCCTCCAGCAGCACCACGCGATGCCCACGGGCGCGCAGGCGGATGGCCGCGGCGAGTCCCCCGAAGCCCGATCCTATGACGACAGCCGGATCGCTCATGCGTACTTCCCTGAACAGCGGGTCTCACGCGGAGACGCGGAGGCGCGGGGAGCTGCATTGCTGGCACGGACACACGGAGGCACAGAGAAGCTCTCTCTGCGTCTCCGCGTCTCCGCGTGAGCCCTGTCGTTTGCCGTAGGGCGCGTCATGCTTCCCTCGACGCGACCGGCTTCAGTCCATCCGATGCATCCAGGTGGGCGATGGGCTCCAGGGCGACGCGCGCGAGTTCCCAGGCGAGGTCGCGGAGCGCGGGCGCTCGCTTGAGGCCAGGCGCGGAGACGACGGCGAGCGCCTCGTGGCGAATTCGGCCCAGCACCGCGCGCAGGGCGCCCGCCGTGCGGAAGCGGTCGGTGGCGCGGCGCACGTCGTCGTCGGGGGTGAGGTCGCGCGGAAGGGCGAGGAGGGTGCGCAGCCAGGGCGCGTCGCCGGGGTGCAGCGCGACGTGCTCCACGACGAGCGCGCTCACCTTTCCCTCGCGCAGGTCGCTGCCGGGGGCGCCGCGGCCCTTTTCGCCGTACAGGTCCAGCACGTCGTCCTGGAGCTGGAAGAGGACGCCGAGGCCGCGGAATCCGCCTGCCAGCGCGCGCGCCTCGTCCGGCGTGTGGCCGGCAAGGATCGCGGCGCCCTCCACCGGGAGCTGGAAAAGGGCGCCGGTCTTTCCCTCGACGGCGGCCCGGTACGCATCCCAGCCGATGTCGATGGCGGTGGCGAGGGCGATCTCCGCCGTCTGGCCGCGCGCGGTGACAGTGGCGTGGCGCGCGACGGCCGTGGACAGCGCGAGGCGGTGCTCGGCCGGGGCCGGGATGCGCTCCACCGCCAGGAACGGGAGCATCAGGAGGAGGTCGCCCGCGTTCACCGCCTGCGCCGCGCCGAAGCGCTGCCAGGTAGTGGGGCGGCCGCGGCGCGTGGTGTCGCCGTCCTGCAGATCGTCGTGGATGAGGGTGGCGTTGTGCAGGAGCTCGCACGCGGCGGCCCATCCCGCGCCCCGGCCGCGCTCCCCGCCGAGCACCTCCAGCGCCGCAAGCGCCAGCCGCGCGCGCAGCCGTTTGCCCCCTGTCGCCAGGTGCTCGCTCACCATGAGCGCCGCGAGGTCCGTTCGCGGATCGCCGGCCAGCTCGAGCATCATCTGCTCCACCTCCATCAGCCCATCGTCCGAGCTGAGCGCGCGGCTCAGCGGGAGGGGGCGGGGGCGGCGCGCGGGGCGCTCCAGTATGGCGCGGGCGCTCATGCGGCTCCTGTCGTTTTCCGGTGCATCATCCCGCCCTCACCGCGCTCTGCAGGAGCGACGCGGCCAGCTCGCGCCCGCCGGGGCCCAGCGTGCCGAGCGCGAGGCGACGCCGCGTACCGCCGGTGGCGTGCGTGAAGAGGCGCGCCATCACCCCGCTCACCTCGCGCGCCGTCAGCGTGTCGCCCAGGTAGCCGCGCCAGTCCGCGTCGGGAAGCGCGAAAAAGGTGTCAAAGAACTCGCGCGCCGCGGTGCCGTTCATCCTCACGAGCTGCTCCATTCCGAAGCGGAAAAGGGCGAAGCGCCGCCGCCGGTCCGCGGGCCAGATCGCGTCCCACGCCGCCGCCGTCGCGGTCTCCGGAGTGGCGCCGGACGTGCCAAGCGCGCCTGCGACCGCATCCGCCAGCACCGGTGCGGCGGCGAAGGAGCGGGCGAGCGAGTAGCCCGTCGCCGGGTGCACGAAGCCGCCCGCCGCGCCGAAGCCCACCACCCTCGCGTGCCGGTTGGGCAGGGCGCCGCCCATCGGGATCCACACCTCCTCGCGATCCACCACGCGCCGCACGCGCACGCCCGACCCCTCCAGCCGGCGCCAGAGGCGCGCTTCCAGCAGCGCCAGCGGGAGCGCGGGGCGAGCCGCCAGCGCTGTCTCCTCCACGAAGATGCGTCCGTCGCCGAGCGGGAAGGCGTACAGAAAGGTGGGGAAGCCGCCCCGCTCCTCGGCAGGCAGATGGCCGTCGCGCCAGTCCATCAGCACCGCTTCGTCCGATGCGAAGGGGTGCGCGTCGGCCTCTAATGTGAATCCGACGGCCGTCTGGTACGCCTGCGCGGGTCGCTCCTGGCGCGGAAGGAGCGCGGGCCGGTGGCCGGTGGCATCCACGACGATCCGCGCCTCCACCGTCCCTCCCTCGCGGAGCCGGACCGCCGTCGCCGAGCTCCGCGCGCCGATGCCCGCGGCCGAGCCGTCGATGGCCCGCACGCCCGCGCGCTCGCAGCGCCCCGCCAGCCAGGCGGCCATGCGCGCGTTGTCCACCCGCGCATAGCCGCGCTCCAGCCGGTGCGGGCGCCCGGAGTGCACCACCGCGCACGTCCAGACGTGGTCGAAGAGCGGCGGGATCGCGGCGGCTTCCATCTCGTCCGCCCACACGCCGTACTTCGCGGGCCAGTGCACCTCGCCCGCGGGACCCAGCAGCCCCGTGTCGATCCCACGCTCCGCCAGGGCCGCCGCGCACGCCAGCGCGGCCGGGCCCTTCCCAACGACGAGCGCATCCAGCATCGTCATGTCTGGCGGGGTAGAAGGTTGCACAAAGCTTGTACGTGGTGTACAACGTATCAGCGCGAGCGTCACACGCCAAGAGGAGCGAGCGAGCCGTTGATCGACATCGGGAGTACGAACGCCGCGGTATCACCGGATCTACTGAGCGCCCCTGGGGGGTTCGCCTGGTGGTACGCGGACCTCGTCGCGCCCGGCGGCGACGGGGCCGTGCTGATCTGGTCGTACGGCCTCCCCTTCCTCCCCGGCTACGCGGACGCGGCGCGGCGCGGCGTCCCGCAGCTTCCGTTTCAGCGTCCCTCGCTGAACCTGGCCGTATATCGCCGCGGTGCGCCCGTATTCTACCTCCTGCAGGAGTACCCCGCGGAGGCGCGACCCACGCGCGCATTTACGGATCAGCAGCGTATCGGCCGCAGCACCTTTTGGCGCAGTGCGGACGGTGGCCGTTGCACACTGGGTGCCGCGCTCGATTGCGAACTTCCCGGAACCGGTGCTCGCGTGACCGGCACGCTTCACGTCGAGGGCACCGCCCGCCTCCCGGATTCGACCTCCGATTCGGCCGCGCCGCACCTGTGGACGCCGCTGACCGGCCCCGCTACCGGCACCCTGCGCCTGGAACTGGACGGGCGCCCCTTTGCGCGGGTTGATGGGCGCGCGTACCACGACCGTAACGCCGGCCGTTTTCCGCTCCACGACCTGGGGATCGACCGCTGGATGTGGGGGCGCGTGCCGCTCGCCGATCGTGAGCTGGTCTATTATCTCACCTGGCCGAAGGGTGGCGGCCGCCCGATCCACTTTGGCGTCGAGATCGGCCTGGATGGGCGGATGACGCGAACCGAGCTGCAGGTGGAGCTTGGGCGCGAGCGGCGCACCTTTCGCGGCCTGTCGCGCCCCGAGCGCATCATCCTGCGCGCAGCGGATCGCACCTGGCTCGAAGTGGTGCACACACGCGTGATGGACGCTGGCCCCTTCTACCTGCGCATGCTCTCCGCAGCGCGAACCGCATCCGGCGAGACGGCGGAGGGGTGGAGCGAGCTGTGCCGCCCGGACCGCGTGGACCTGGCGGCGCACCGCCCTTTCGTCCGCATGCGCGTGCACCGGGTGGATGGGCCGAACTCCATCTGGCTCCCCCTCTTCACCGGCCCGCGCTCCGGGCGCGTGGCGAGGCTCCTTCGCCACGTTCTGGCCGGCGGGAGGGCAGTGTGATCCTCGCGTGGCTCCTTCTAGCCGCGCCGCCGCTGTTCGTGCTCGCGCTCGTCCTCTTCAACCTCACCGTCTGGCCGCGTGGACGCGCGGATGGGCGCATCGCCGGCCGCGTCTCCGTCCTCATCCCCGCGCGCGACGAGGCGGAGACCATCGAGCGCTGCGTCCTCGCCGTCCTCGCCTGCACGCACCCGCCCGACGAGGTCATCGTGTACGACGACGATTCTTCCGATGGTACCGCCGGAATCGTCGCGCGCCTGGCGGCGGAGGACGGGCGCGTGCGGCTGGTACGAGGGGTCCCGCTGCCGCCCGGCTGGGTGGGAAAGCCGCACGCGTGCCACCGGCTCGCGGAAGCGGCATCCGGCGACGTGCTCGTCTTCCTCGACGCCGACACGGAGGCCTCGCCCGAGTGCCTGGCGCGGATCGGCTTCATCTTCGACAACTTCTGCGCCGACGTGGTGACCGCCGCCACGCGACAGGTGACGGGGACGTGGGCGGAGCGCTGGATCATCCCGCTCCTCCACCTCACCTACGTCGCATGGCTCCCGCTCCCGCTCGTTTGGCGCTCGCGCGATCCGCGGTTCCTGGTGGCGAACGGCCAGCTTCTCGCCATCCGCCGCGCTGCCCTCGACGCAGCCGGCGGCTGGCCCTCCGTGCGCGCCGAAGTGGTGGACGACATGGCGCTCTGCCGGCGCGTCAAGCAGACCGGTGGCCGCGTCGTCTTCGCGGACGGGCACCTCATGGCGCGCTGCCGCATGTATCGTGGCTCGGGCGAGGTCTGGCGTGGATTCTCCAAGAACCTGGCCGAGGGGGTGGGCGGCACGGCGGCCAGCGTGCTGGGGGTGATCGCGCTTTACGGCATCGTGTTCGTCGCCCCATACGTCGGGCTCGCGGTGGCGGTGCTGGGTCCGCGCGCGCTCCTCGCGCCATCGCTCGCCGGCGTCGCGGCGAACGTGCTGATCCGAATCGCGCTCGCTTTGCGCCTGCGGCAGCCGATCGAGGGCATCGTGCTGCATCCGCTGGCGGTGCTGGGGGCGATGGGGATCGCGGTGAACTCCTTTCGCTGGCGCCGCCGCGGCGACATCCGCTGGCGCGGGCGGCGGTACGCGTCGCGCGAGGCGAGGCTGGAGGGATGATGCGGCGACGCGAGGCACGGAGCCGGGGCGAGCACGGGCAGCCACGTGGGGCTGCCCCTACCAGGTTTTGGTGCGCAGGGGCGGGAATCCCGATGGGGGCAGGAGAGGGCAGACACGCAGGTCTGCCCCTACCGGTGTCCGTGTGCGGTATGAGCGGCGGAGCGGCGCCGAGGACGAGGCATCGGCGTAGCACGCGAAGTTCTCCCCCTCACCCGCCCTGCGCCCCCGCAGGCGGGGGAGGGTGTCGGGGGGAGGGGGCCGCATGAGCCGCTCCCCCTGGTTCCTCGCCCTCACGCGCCCGTACGTGCGGCGGCGCCTAGCGCGCGGGCTCGACGGCTTCTATGTGGATGGCCTCGAACAGGCACGCGAAGCCGCCCGCCACGTCCCCGTCATCCTCGCCGCGAACCACGTGGGCTGGTGGGACTCGTTCCTCGTGGTGGCGCTCGACGAGGCGCTCGGCACCGAAGGGTACGCGCTGATGGACGCGGAAAGCGTACGCCGCCTCCCCTTCTTTGCACGCCTGGGAGCGCTCCCGCTGGACCGCCGGGGTGCGGCCACGTCGCGCGCGGGGCTCAGGGATGCGGCGGCGAAGCTGGACCGGCCGGGCCGCGCAGTGTGGATCTTCCCGCAGGGCCACCACCGGCCGGCGCACCTCCGCCCGCTCTGCTTCCAGGGCGGCGTCGCGCTCCTCGCGCGGATGGTGCCGGAGGCGTCCATCATCCCCATCGCCATCCAGTACGCCTGGGGAGAGCGGCCCGCGCCCGCCGCGTGGGCCCACCTCGGCGCGCCCATCCCGGCGGGCGGAGCGGCCGTGGCGCGGGTGGAGCGCGCCGTCGAGGACGGCCTGGCGCGCATCGATGCGGCGCTCGCCGGAAGTGCGCGCGCCTTTCCCGCGCTGGTTGCGCCGCGGGTGAAGTCGCCGGAGCAGGGGATCGGAGCACGCCTTCTGGGCGGGCGCGGAGGTGGCGATGGCTGACGTGGTGGTGATCGGCGCCGGCGTCGGCGGGGTGGCGGCGGCCACGCGGCTGGCGGCGCGCGGCCTGTCGGTCGACGTGCTGGAGGCCGGCCCGCGTGTCGGCGGGAAGCTGAACGTGCGCGTGGTGGAGGGAATCGAGGTGGACACGGGCCCCAGCGTCCTCACGCTGCCGGGTGCGCTGGACGCCGTCTTTCGCGTCGCTGGAAGCTCGCTTCGGGAAGAGATCACGTTGCGCGAGCCCAAGCCCGCTTTCCGCTACCTGTACCCGGATGGAGTGGCGCTCGACGTGTTCGTGCGGCCGGAACAGACGGTCGAGTCGGTGCGATCCACGCTCGGCGCACAGGCGGCGGACGAGTTCGCCGGCTTCCTGCGCTACTCCGCGCGCATCTGGGACGCCGCCGCGCCGCACTTCGTCTACGGCCCCGCGCCCACCCCCGCGGCGCTGGCGCGTGGAGGGCTTGCGTCACTGGCGCTGCTGCCGCGCATCGATCCGTTGCGCAGGATGTGGGGCGCGATCCGCGCGCGGGTCCGCTCGCCGCATCTGCGCTGGCTGCTGGCGCGATACGCGACCTACAACGGCTCGGACCCGCGCCGCGCCCCGGCCACCCTCAACTGCATCGCCCACGTGGAGCTCGCGATGGGTGGATACGGGGTGGAGGGCGGGATGTACGAGGTCGCCCGCGCCCTCGCCCGCGTCGCCGAGCGCGCCGGAGCCCGCATCCACACGGGCGCGCGCGTGGAGCGCATCCGCACGAGCGGCGGGCGTGTGCAGGGGGTGGAGACGGCGGATGGACGGCACTGGCCCGCCGCCGCGGTCGTCGGGAACGCGGACGCCGCCCACGTGCTGGACGACCTCCTCCCACAGGGTACCATTCGGCGCGCTCCGGCGGAGCCATCGATGTCCGGCTGGGTCGGCATCGTGCGCGCCCGCCGGCGCTCGGGAGCGGAGGCGCGGGCCGCGCACACCGTGCTCTTTCCGGGCACTTACATGAACGAGTTTACGGACATCTTCGACCGCGGCATCCCCCCCTCCGAGCCGACGGTCTACCTCTGCGCGCAGGAGGCGTGTCATGGCCGCTCCGGATGGGACAGTGACGAACCGCTCTTCGTCATGGCCAACGCCCCCGCCGAGCCCGCCGCCGGCCCCCGCGCGCCCGAAACGTGGTCCCGCCTGCGCGAAACCGTGATGAAGCGGCTGCGCACCGCGGGCCTCATCGCTGAGCACGACGATCTGGCCTGGGAGCGCACGCCGACCGACCTCGCGAACGAGTTTCCGGGGAGCCGCGGCAGCATCTACGGCGCGGCATCCAACTCGCCGCTGGCCGCCTTTCGCCGCCCGCCCAACCGGGTCGTGGGGGTGCGCGGGCTCTACCTTGCATCCGGGAGCGCGCACCCGGGCGGCGGGGTGCCGCTGTGCGTACTCTCGGGCGAAGCGGCCGCGCGCGCGCTCCTCGCCGACCGCGGGATGGAACCGTAGCACTGGGAAGATGACGAATCGACTGCGAAAACTCCGCGCGCTCACCGTGCTGGCCGCGTTCCCCCTCTGCGCCTCCGCCCGCCGCGCGGACGTTTGGGAGGGGCGCTACGCCATGGAGCTGCGCGTGGGAAGCATCGCGCGCGTGCCGATAATGGGCGCGCAAAGGAGCGTCACCCGCTCCCTTCTGCTCGTCGAGGTGGAGCGCCGCGCCGGCCGCCTCTTGCAGCGCCAGCGTGTATGCGACGTCGACATCGACAGCCCGCGCCTGAGGATGACGGTACCGACAGCCTTCGTGCGCGCCCTCGCCCCGCGCGAGTATCCAGCGGACGTGCGCGGCGATGCGCCGGACCGCAGCTACACCGCGGATTCCGGCGTGGACCACGTGGGCTACGATCCGCGTCTCACCGGCGGCGCGCTCCCGCACGACGCGCGCTCCCCCGGCGTGGTGGACAGCGACGGCGACGGCGCTCCGGGAGCCACGGTCGTCGCCCACTTCCCCGTCGTGGGGCAGGTGCGCTTCTTCGTCGCCCAGCGCGCGCACGTGGTCCTGCACGGCCGCCGCACGTCCGACGATCGGGTCGAGGGCGACGTGGAGGTGCGCCTGCTGGAGCAGCGCACGCTGGGCGCATCCAACCGGATGTTCGCCCGTACCCTCCCCCTGCGTCCCGATCCGGCCAGCAGCCGCTTCACCATGGTCCGCACCGACGCCGCCGGCTGCGATGCGCTGATCAAGGACGCGCGCACGATCTTCGCGCGCTGAACCCCGCACAAGAACCACGCATGCCCGGCCGCCCGTACATCCTCGCCGAAGCCATCTGGAAGACGGTGGAGCACACGCCGTACACGGTTGCGGTGCTCCCCTGGGGCGCCACCGAGCCCCACAACTACCACCTTCCGTACGCCACCGACATCATCCAGTGCGACCACGTCGCCGCCGAGGCCGCGCGCCGCGCTTGGGAGCGGGGGCCGCGCGCGGTAGTGCTCCCGACCGTGCCATTCGGCGTGCAGACCGGGCAGCTCGACCTTAAGCTCGCGCTGAACCTGAACCCCAGCACCCAGGCCGCCGTCCTCGCCGACCTGGTGCACGCGCTGGAAGGGCAGGGGATCCACCGCCTGGTGCTCCTGAACGGCCACGGCGGCAACGACTTCCGGCAGATGATCCGCGAGCTGCAGCCGCGCAGCCGCGTCTTTATCTGCACCGTCAACTGGTGGAACTGCGTGGACCCGAAGCCCTTCTTCACGGAGCCCGGCGACCACGCGGGCGAGTTGGAGACGAGCGTAATGATGCACGTCGAACCGGACCTCGTCCTCCCACTGGACGAAGCGGGGAGCGGCGCCGCCCGCCGCTTCCGCGTCGCGGGCCTGCGCGAGGGCTGGGCCTGGGCCCCGCGCCACTGGCGCCAGGTCACGGACGACACCGGAACCGGCAACCCCTCCGCCTCCACCCCTGAAAAGGGCGCCGCCTTCTTCGACGTCGTCACCGAGCGCGTCTCCACCCTCCTCGTCGACCTCGCCGCCGCCGACCTCGACGCGCTCTACGAATAGCCGCACCCGTGCAAACCCCCATCGCGCCCGCTCCACGCCTGGGAGCGGGCGCGTTTCTGCGCGCGCCGAACGGGCCACCCGCACACCCCGCGCACCCGCCTGCTGTCACCCCCTGAACGCCCCGAAATGTCGCTTGAGTGGCACGCCGGAAACGGTTATCGTTGCTGAGCTTACCGAACCTCCCCCGAGCTCCAGGCAGACCCTATGAGCACCCCGCTGACCAACCAGCCTCCGCCCGAGCAGCCGAACGGCAAGCCGGACGAGCCGGAGTACGCGCAGGACCTGATCGAGCTGCGCGATCGAATGGCCGCGGATGGTGTCCACATCCAGATCCCGCGCATCGGGGCAAAATGGGAGTTACCTGAACCGCTCGTGGTTGAGGGCGAAACGGCGAGCGAGATCTTGATCCGTTGGCGACACGCCCCTCCGTGAGGTACTACTTCTTCGATTCCTCCACGTTCCTGAAGCTGTTCGTGGTGGAAGCAGGCGCTACTCGCGTTCGTGAGATCGTCCGTGGCGCCCAGGGGGATGGCACGAGAGTGCGTGTCTCGTTCTGCGACATCGCGCATCCCGAGTGTGTTTCGGCGCTACGTCAACTGATCGAACGCGGTGAAGGTGGGCGGCGCGGGATCAGTTTGGCGAGCCTGAGGCGAACGCTACCCGAACTCGCAGCGATTGCGAGTCACGGCTCGATGTTCACGATTATCAGGGCGAGCAACGTCATTTCGGAGGCCGCCGAACTCGCTTTTCGGCACCGCGTGAAAGGCGCGGACGCGGTGCACATCGCAGCCGCGCAGCACGTGCACCGCCACGCCGCGGAGGGAGACGAGTTCTGGTTCGTCTCCGCGGATCAGCGCCAAGTTGCGGCCGCGCGCCAGGAGGGGATGCTTGTCCTCGACCCTACCACCTGAACGTCTGCAACAGGACCCGCAGCCGTGCTCTACGTCAGGATGACGGCTGCACCTTTCGCAGCGCGGCGCGGGTAATGGTCTGGCGGGCGGCTTCGGCGTAGCCCTGCCACGGGTCTTCGCGGAGCGCGGCGAGGCGCTCGGGGACGGTGCGGACGGTGAAGTCCATCGGCTCGGCGCCGGAGCGGAGCTCGTCCCAGGAGAGCGGGGTGGAGACGGGGGCGCCGGGCCGGGAGCGGGTGGAGAACGGGGTGACGATGGAGGCGCCCCACGCGTTGCGCAGGTAGTCCACGAAGATGCGCCCCTTTCGGTCCGCCTTGGATGCGTGCTCCAGGTAGTGCTGCGGCGCGCGCCGGGTTGCCTCCGTGGCGAGGCCGCGGCTGAACTCGCGCACCTGTTCCCAGCTGTGTCGGCGGGCGAGCGGGACCACCACGTGCACCCCCTTGCCCCCCGTCGTCTTCACAAACGAGCGCAGCCCCAGCTCCTCCAGCCGGTCGCGAAAGGAGAACGCGGCGCCCACCACCCCCGACCACGGCACCCCCGGCCCCGGATCCAGGTCCAGCACCATGCGGTCGGGACGGTCCAGCCGGTCGCGCCGCGCGTTCCAGGTGTGGAGCTCAAGCACGCGCATCTGCACCATCGACAGCACCGCCTTCAGCGACTCCGCCGCGAGGTGCATCGAGACGCCGCCGTCCGGCTTCTCCACCTCCACCTGGCGCAGCTCAGGGGAGACGTGGCCGGAGGCGTGGCGCTGGTAGAAGCAGGCGCCCCCCTCGCCGTCGGGGCAGCGCACCAGCGTCAGCGGGCGTCCGCGCAGGAAGGGAAGGATGCTGCCGGCCACCGCCACGTAGTACTCGGCCAGCTCGCGCTTGGTGATCCCCTGCTCCTCGTACATCACGTCGTCCGGGCTCGAGATCCGCACGCCGGAGATCCGCACCTCGTCCGCTTTCGCCATCTCGCCCCCCGCTTCGGTGATGGAGCCGCTCCCCTGACGCCACCTGCTCTGCATCCGGGGTGCCGGGGCATCAAAACTCTTGACGCGAGGGGAACAAAACCGAAGATTAACCGTATAAGGTTCTGCATCGCAGGACCATCCACGGAGGGATGACACCATGGCGGAGATCAACTTCAGGTCGCTCCAGGACCGCTTCCCGGCGGAGGAGATCGAGTGGCGGCTGCAGCAGGCGGGCGAGAAGAACGGCCGCGTGTGGGCCATCTGCGTGCCGTACGTCACCAACCGCGCCATCCAGAGCCGCCTGGATGAGGTGGTGGGGCCGGGCAACTGGAAGAACGAGTTTCGCCCCGGGCCTGACGGGGGCGTGATGTGCGGGCTTTCGGTGCGCGTGGGCGAGGAGTGGGTGACCAAGTGGGACGGCGCCGAGAACACCGACATCGAGGGGGTGAAGGGCGGCCTCTCGGGCGCCATGAAGCGCTCGGCCGTTCAGTGGGGGATCGGGCGCTATCTGTATGGGCTGGACGAGACGTTCGCGCAGGTGAGCGACACCGGGAGCCTGCGCGGGAAGACCAAGGACGGCAAGCCGTTCCGCTGGGATCCGCCGAAGCTCCCCAGGTGGGCACTGCCGGAGCCCCAGCCGAAGCGCCCCGCCACGGACACGCCCGCGGAGCCTTCTCCCGCCGCCGCGCTGGTCCCCCCCATCGAGCCGCAGCCCGCGGGCGACGGTACGCGCCACGACGCGATGCTCCACTACGTGCGCCGCGTGGGTCCGCAGGTCGCCGACGACGCGGAGATTCGCATCAACCGCCGCGTACGGAACCTCAAGGAGTTCGTCCGGGAGAACTGGGCATCGATCAAGGAAGATCCCCGGATCGCGAAGGCAGTCGTCGACGCCATTCAGAGCGCCACCGGCACGACGCTCGACTCCGAGCCGCAGGCGCTGGCGAACGCGGCGTGAACGGGAGAAGTGCGTGAGTGCGTTAGTGCGTAAGTGCGGACACCTAGCCGCTTTCAGCCGGCTTCGCGTAGTTCCAGCCGGGGGATTTATCCCCCGGCGGCCGCGCAAATGCCTGCCGTTGCGCACGCCCCTCGCGCGTCCCCCCGCTCGAACCGCGCGAGGGCCGCGCAACCTGACCGGCTCGGCGATGTCTGCCACGCCTCACGCACTCACGCACTCACGCACTCACGCACTCACACACTCACGCACTCACTTCGGCCCTCTCCCGAGCCTCACGACAATCTCGAACTCCTCCTTCGTGACCGGCTGCACTGAGAGGCGGCTGCGGTTGATGACGAGCATCTTTTCCAAGCCCGGCGTCTCGCGGAGCGTGTCCAAGGAGACGAGGGCGGGGAAGCGCTCCTCGAACGCTACGTCCACCATGAACCAGCGAGGATCCTCGTCGCTGGCGCGCGGGTCGAAGTAGTCGTTCTTCGGGTCGCGGGCGGCGGGGTCGGGATAGGCGGCGCGGGCGACGCGCGCGAGCCCCGCCACACCCGCCGGGTTCGCGTTGCTGTGATAGAACAGGACACGGTCGCCCACCCGCATGTCGTCGCGGATGAAGTTGCGCGCCTGGAAGTTCCTCACGCCCTCCCAAGAAGTCTGTCCGTCGCGCTTAAGGTGATCAATCGAGTAGACCGACGGCTCGCTCTTCATCAACCAGCATCGTGCCATAGCTTCACCGCTTCTGCTGCGTTAGGGGGTAGCTCCGCCTGGAATGATGGCGGCGTTGGCTCGTGCGATCAAGCAGGTGCTACAGTAGGCGCAAGAGGAACGATCTTTTAAGCTACTGTCCGAAAAGGTTGGGTTGGCTTAGGTTGTTGGAAGGCGACGGTCCAGAGTGGAACGTCCCTTCAACCTAGGCGAGAGAGTTGGCTTGTGAGCTACTTCAGCGTATCCGCGCCCCGAATTCCTGGCTGCTCGACGGTGTGCAGCGGCTACCTCGGCTCCGGTAACTGAGCGGAACCTCGGGGTTTGGCGTCCGTGGGTCCCGCGCGTTCGGGGGGTCCATCCAGTATGGCCGTGTTCGGTGCGGGGCGGGGCGTCGCTGGGGTGGGGAAGCCGACGGGCCATTCCAGCCAGCGCTGAACATCGAACGCGTTCCAACTGGCGCCAACGGTTAGGGCCGCGACACTGAAGTCGCGGCCCCTTGTGCCTCAACACTGAGCTTCGGCGAACTCCGCGTCTCTGCGTCTCCGCGTGAGATGCAGTTGCCGAAGTCGGCGCGGATCAGGTGCCGCGGACGGTCACCGGCCCGTTGGTGGTGACGACGCGGATCGGTGCGCCTCCGCGGCCGAGCTCGGTCTGGATGCGGCGCGAAATGCGGCCCTGAACGCGCACGGGGATGTCGAAGTTCATCGGCCCGTTCACCGTGCCCGTCTCGAGGCTGGCGGAGTAGCCGTCCGGCACCTCGAGCGTGACGGGGCCGTTGCGCGTCTCGGCGTCCAGCCCCTGGCCGGCCCAACGGTCGCCTTCCAGCACCACGCGCAGGGGGCCGTTCGAGGTGCGGGCGTGCACGTTGCCGCCCACGCCACGCAGCGAGACGGGGCCGTTGCGCGCCTGGAGCCGCATCTCGCCCGAGACGCGCTCCACGCCGATTCCGCCGTTGGTGGTCTCCAGGTCGAGCCCCGTGCGGCGGGGGACGAAGACCTCGTAGCTGACCGACCAGGAGCGCCCCTCGCGCTTTTCGGGCCCGGTGGCGTGGACCTCGCCGCCCTCGGTCGTCACGCGCACCTGCTGGGCGATCTCGCGCGCTTCCTCGCGCGAGCGGGCGTTGGCCTGCACGCGGGCGCGCACCAGGATGCCGCCCTCGTTCCACCCCGTCACCGTCACCCCGCCATTGTCGCCGCCGTCCACCGAGAGACGAGGGCGGGCGGTGAGCCGCGACTCGCGCACCTCGCAGTGCCGCTCGCTCCCCTGAGAGCCCCAGTTGCGATCCTCGCGGCAGCGCCGCAGCCACTCGCTCCACGAATCCTGCGCCGCGGCGCTGGTGGAAAGGAAGAGGGCGAGGACGGGTGCGGCGGCGAAAAGAGTGCGGGGGCGCATGGTGGTTCTCCAGTAGGGCGGCGCGGCGCGGGTTCCTTCCCGCTGCCTGTCGAACGATTCGACACCCCAAGCGGCCCAATGGTTTGAATCGCCGTCCTTGCGAATGTCTATGTGCGGCGGAATCTTCGAAACCGGCTTCCGATCCGTGAGGCACCCTCCCCAACCCCAGCAGAGGAGCCGCAGATGGCGCGCGGACGCATCTATACCAACGTGACGGAGACGGTGGGCGACACGCCGTTGATCCAGCTCAACCGGCTGGGCGAGGGCCTCCCCGGCCGCGTGGTGGTGAAGCACGAAGGGTTCAATCCCTTCAACTCGGTCAAGGACCGCATCGGCTACGCGATGGTGCACGACGCCATCGACGCCGGCCGCCTGCGCCCGGGGATGGTGGTGGTGGAGCCGACCAGCGGCAACACGGGGATCGGGCTGGCGTACGTGGCTGCCGCGCTCGGCTACCGCTGCATCTTCGTCATGCCGGAGACGATGACGATCGAGCGGCGCAACATGCTGCGCGCTCTCGGTGCGCGGGTGGTGCTCACGGAGGGGCCGAAGGGGATCAAGGGCGCCATCGCGCGCGCGGAGGAGATCGCGGCGCGGCTCGGAGAGAGCGCGTGGATGCCGCGCCAGTTCGACAACCCGGCCAACCCGGCGATCCACTACCGGACCACCGGCCCGGAGATCTGGGAGGACACGGCGGGCGAGGTGGACGTTTTCGTCAGCGGGATCGGGACGGGCGGCACCATCACGGGCGCGGGGCGGTACCTGCGCGAGCGGAAGCCGGGGATCCGCATCGTGGCGGTGGAGCCGGCGGAAAGCCCGGTGCTTTCCGGCGGGGAGCCGTCGCCGCACAAGCAGCAGGGGATCGGGCCGGGCTTCATCCCCGGGAACCTGGACACCTCCATCTACGACGAGGTGGTGCGCGTCACCAACGACGACGCCATCGCCACGGCTCGCCGGCTGGCGCGGGAGGAGGCGATCTTTGCGGGGATCTCGTCGGGCTCCATCACCTGGGCGGCGCTCCAGATCGCGGCGCGGCCGGAGAACGAGGGCAAGCTGATCGTCTCCATCGTGTGCGACTTCGGCGAGCGCTACCTGTCGAATCCCGTCTTCACGGAGCTGGCCGACCCGGACTATCCGGAGCTGGACGAGGCGATCCAGAGCACGGCGCCGGTGCAGGGCTGACGAACGGCAACAGCAGGGCTCACACAGAGACACAGAGGCACAGAGGAAGAACGGCGGGAGGGGTTCTCCGTGCTTCTGTGTCTTTGTGCTTATGCCGGTAGACTCGCGGCGCGGCGGATGGTAGCTTCGGGACGATTGCACGCCCCGAACCCCATGGAGTCTGCCGTGAACCTGAGTCTGCTTTACCTTCGCTCCCGCGTTCCGACCCTTCCCGAAGGTGCCGAGGAGGTGGCCGCGCGCCTACGCGACCTTGGATTCGAGGTCGAGCGCATCGTCTCACTGGCGGAGCTGCTGCGTCCGATCGTGGTGGCGCACGTTGAGTCCGTCACGCAGCACCCCAATGCGGACCGCCTCAAGGTCTGCTCGGTGAACGATGGGACTGAGCAGCGGCTCCAGATCGTGACCGGCGCCGCGAACGTGCAGGAGGGCGCCTACTATCCCCTCGTGCGCAGCGGCGTCACCCTCCCGAACGGCACCAGGATCAAGCGCGGCAAGCTGCGCGGCGAAGTCTCGGAAGGGATGCTCGGCTCCGCGGACGAGCTGGAGCTGGGCAGCGACCACGACGGCCTCCTCACCCTCCCCGGCGAGCTCGTCCCCGGCACCCCGCTCCCCGACGCGGTTCCGGTGGAGGGCACCGTCTTCGCCATTGCCGGCAACCCGGCGCCGGACGAGGTGGTGGAAGCGCTCACCACCGGCAAGCGCCGCGAGAACGAGCCTCCCGAGGCTTAGACGCCGGAGCGCGGCCGTCATCGCAAATGCCTCACGCGGAGACGCGGAGACGCAGAGAGAACAACAGGAGAAAAGCTCAAACAGAGGCCACAGAAGGAACAGAAAGCCACAGAGACAAATCTTTTTGCCTTTCTCTCTGTGCCTCTGTGCCTCTGTGTGAGCCATGCGCTTGCCGTTCTCTCCCCGCGTCTCCGCGTCTCCGCGTGAGCCCTGCAGTTCAGTCGAACTCGGTCGGGAGCATGGGATCGCGCATGTGCCGGAAGCAGAGCGCGACCTGCGCCTCGTTGACGCGCCCGAACGAGAGCGGCGGGAGAACGTCTTCGGGGAAGAATGCGACCTCGTCCGTCTCGATGCTGGTGGTGGCCACGCCGCCCACCAGCTCGCACAGGAAGAGGAGCTTGTAGACGTGGTACGGCCGCGGCGGATGCCCGTTGCGGCTGCCGTCGTGCAGGGCCACCAGGTGCGTGGCGCGCACCGTGAGCCCCGCTTCCTCCAGCACCTCGCGCTCCACGCATTGCGCGGGCGTGTCCCCCACATCCGCCCAGCCGCCGGGGAGCGCCCAGCGGCCGTCCGAGCGCTCCCTCACCAGCAGGATCTCGCCGCCGCGAAAGACGGCGGCGCGCACGTCCACCTTGGGCGTCGCGTATCCCTCCTCCATTGCCCACAACCCGAGCACGTGCTCGGGAGTCGAGTCGCCGTACGCGGCCATCATCGCCGCGGCGATCGTCTTCAGCTCGGCGTAGCGCTCGCGGTCGAAGACGCCCTCGGTGTACGCGGAGCCGTTCTGCGCCAGCGCGTGGATGCGGCGCGCCCATCGAAGCCAGTCGGGGTCCATAGGGCGGGGAATGGCGATTGGGGAATGGGAATGGCGACCGGGTGGAAGCTAGCATGGCCGTACACTTCTTGCATCGCGAAAATCCGGTTGCCGGAAGCGCGTACGTGCGGAAAGCCGTGCCGTGCCACTGTCCCCGCGCCACACGCACTTCCCCTCCGCCCGGCGTCCCGCGCCGGGTTCCCTCCACCCCTGCCCGGAGGTGCGTATGGCGTCAGCCCCCTCATTCACAACGGACCGCATCCGCAACGTCGTGGTGGTCGGCCACGGCGGCGCGGGAAAGACGACGCTGATCGACGCCTGCTGCCACGCATCCGGCGCCACCCGCCGCCACGGATCCGCCGCCGACGGCACCGCGCTCACCATGTTCACCCCCGAAGAGATCGCCCACGGCTGCTCGATGAACACCTCGGTGGCGCACGCCACCTGGCTGGACGCCAAGGTCAACTTCATCGACACCCCCGGCTACCTGGACTTCCTGGGCGAAGCGCGCGCCGGCGTGCGCGT